>JBFFKS010000073.1:0-6992 GCA_041555275.1 Xianfuyuplasma sp.
GCAGACCTTTTTAATCAGATAATGAGAAATAAACAAATTAAGGAAAAAGAAATAAAAAAAATGTTTAATATGATTCAAAAACGATTTATGATTCATGAATATCAGTTTATTCATGATGAAGATGAACGAATGGTTACTGCTCTTGAAAAAGCTATAAGAAGAGACGTTTTGTCTAAGGAATTTATTATTGATTGGATTACACAATATAAGAATTACGAAAAAGGTACAAAATATCCAGATGCATATCACATTACTTTTAACATTAAGCGATTGTTACGATCTATTTACTTTAGATTTTTAAGTGATATAGATTATAATTATATTTCTAAAGTTACTCTAGAAATATTAAAGGAAAATGAAAAAAAATAGATGATTAGCGAGGGTTACTATGAAAAAAATAATTGGTTTAATAGTTGGACTGCCTTTATTGTTGCTTTTAATAAGCTGCAGTGCACCTTTAACATGTACTACCGATGAAACATTGAAAGATGGAGAGTGTGTTCAAAACAGACCAGTTATTCATGTTTTAGAAGATGTGTCGTATGCATCAGATGTTTCATATTCTCAATTTGTTGGAAATGAAAATGAAATCGAGGAAGATAAATGGTTTGTTGCAACCTTTACTGATGTTGATATCACACCTGTGAATAACCAAGTTTGTTTTGAGTTTAATATATTAGATGCTGAATATCGTGGCTTCACTTATTTTGCCATGATGGTTAAAACAAAAGATTCTTCTACTGTAGCAACGCAAACATTTGAATTAGAAACAGTAAATAGTGATATTTCAAGCTGTTTTGCTGGAGTTGACAGTAGTGATGAATATATGGTACTAATCGGTAAATTGAAGGAGAGTGGAGACGGTGTTCTCGAAGCTGTTGCTGGATTTAGATTTACCATAACCAATTATGATTCTAGACTGCTTATAAAAGATGTAAGTGTTGCATATGAGGTAAATACGATTCTTTCTACTAATTCACAACTTTTAACGGTGGATTTAGCAATTCCTGACGAACTAAAAAAAATTACGGAACTCAAAGTTGTAGTTATCGAAAACTCTGGAAATTCTGTTATTTCTGAGCTGATTATTCCAATAGATGAAACGAATCGTGATGGAAATGATATTGTTATTAGTGAGATTGATAGTGATGCGTATTCTCCTGGTGTAGGATATACACTACAAGTATATGCAAAAGGGAATGATGGGGTTGATGATTATGAGGATGTATCGATTTATAAAGAAACGTTCTTAACAAATAAACTATCGTTTATGGATGTTTCACTTCATAATCTATTTGCATTTGTAAAAAATATGGAATTACAAGAAGATGGACTGCATTTAGATATCTACATGAAAAACACAGGTTACTTCATAAATACTGTAACTGGAGAAGATTTTATTGTGGAATTTAATATATATAGTAGTGGTGGTATCCAGAAGAGTACAACATTACTTTTAGAAGGAATGAATCAATTTGTAATACCATATGATCAGATAGACGCCGGAGATATTATTAAAGTTGAACTACAAGATACTACAAGTACTCTAGTAGTAGTACCTCTTGATGAAACCATGCCAACCGTTACTGATTTGGTTTTAAATACTGATAATAAAATCGAATTCAATCTGTCAAAATTTATTCTCGAACCATCTAACCTAGAGATTAAACTCATAACCAAAAATACTCGAGAAGTAATTGAATTTCAATCAGATTTTCTATTTTCTCTAACTGGATTGAACAGTTATAACATTCAAACAGATTTAACCGGACATAGTTCAATCATTGTCCAATTTATATATACTTATAAGGGATATGATGATATTACAGAGTATATTTATGAAGAAGAAATTGATTTAGATGAATACTCATAATATAACAAAACCTTTTGTTTATAATTAAATGAAAGGTTTTTTATTCAAACTATTGACTTATTTGATATAATATATAGTAGAGGTGGTAAGAATTATGAGTTATTTTAACGAATGGATGTATATTATAAACAATATTCAAAATGATAACACATATAAAGCAGCTTGGGGTCGAGCAATTATTGAATGTGTTTTGGATGAACAATATGAGGAGCAAAATGAAGACATCGTTTTATACTTATACGATATTGTTCAGAATGTTATGAAATATTACTGGAATCAAGTTGCATTTTTCAATTTATCACAAGGGCCAAGTCAAATTTTAGAAAATAGGATTAAAGAAATAAAAGATGAGTTTCAGAAAGCGACTAAAAACACATCTCCTGTTTGGTATGATAAAATTGAGCAGTTTTTAAAAAGAAATCCTATACGATTTGAGAGACAAGTTAAAAAGTTTACTACATTTGTTACGCCTGTAGCAACAAAATTTAAGAGTGTTGGAAGTAAAAAATCAAAAGTATATGATTTTGAACCTAAAGGAAAATTGCTGAGATTTACTCCAGAACAAATAAACACGCTAAAAGAAAAAGGTCCGATTCTCATTGATTTATTACATTATAGATGGTCTTCATTACTTGAGGAATATAATAAAGCATCTAATCTAATTAAAAAAATAAATGGAAGTATCGAACGAAAAATCAGAAAAACAAACCTAACAAAACATAGAAATTTACTTCTTGAATATTATCACGTGACGGGAGCACATGACTTTTACACTGGTGAGCTGTTGCGAATTGACGATATAAAACTAGAACATGTTATTCCGTATCACTTTATCTTTGGTTGTGATATTTGGAATCTTGTAACGATTTCAAAAGAAACGAGAAAAGTAAAAAGAAATCAGATTCCAACAGAAGAAGAGATTAAAAAATTAAATCAGCGTAATATAGATTTATTAAATGCATTGAGTAATACAAAGTTACATGCGAGATATGAATTAGAAAATGCAATAAGAAGTAATTTAGTACAAAGATACTATATTGATTTGAAGGGATAATGACCACTTGATAAATTGATTTCACATATAGTGTATAAATGATAAACTTATTGATAAGTTTATCATTTTTTTTCGATTCATGAAATATTCACACATAGAGCCTGATTAGTGTTATAATAGAATAAAGAGGTGATTATATGATTGCATTGATTCCATTGGTTGTAATCTTTATTGGACTAGGTATATTCTTTTTATATCTTACATTGACCGAGTATTCTCCAGAACCAATTGAAGATTGCGAACGTATTCGTAATTCAAAAGATGAAAAATTAAATGAACTAAAAACAGTTACTACATTTAATATTGGGTACTGTTCTCTAGATAAGTCTCAAGATTTTTTTCTTGAAGGTGGAACTCAGTCAAAAACTCTATCTAGAGATGAAATCTATGATAATTTGATTAATTTGACTAGGCAAATTGAAAATCTACAGAGTGACTTTTACATACTTCAAGAAGTAGATACAAATGGTTCAAGAAGTAAAAATATAAATCAAGTAGAACATATATCATCTGAATTGATAAAATACAATATGTTTTTTGCATATAACTATAAAGCGAAGTGGGTTCCAATTCCGTTGTTTCATCCAATTGGAAGTGCTTATAGTGGACTTCTAACAATGTCTAAAAAACAATTTTTATCCTCAAAAAGACATTCTTTGGATGGACAAGAATCATTTCCAAAAAGCTTGTTTTATTTAAAGAGATGTATGACTGTCAATGAGTTTCAAATAAATCGAAACAAAGTGCTATATCTCATAAATATTCATTTATCTGCTTATGATAAGGAAGGCCAATTTAGATCAAAACAAATCAATCATATTATAAGATTCATTACCAATTTATATGATCCAAAGATAAATTATATAATAGTTGGTGGAGATTTTAATTTATTACTTGATAAAAATCTATTAGTAGATAATATGCCTTCATGGGTAAGTTCTTTACCAGAATATGTTTATAAGAGTGACTTTAGAGTTGTATTTGACAATAAAACAAACACAGTTAGGTCTCAAGATCGTCCATACCAAAAAGGTCAAAATTTTGAGACAGTTATAGATGGATTTTTAGTATCTCCAAATATTACTGTATCGGATATAAAAACTCATGATTTAGGTTTTAAATACACGGATCATAACCCTGTGACAATGTCGTTTAGAATGAAGTAGTAATAAAGGAAATGCAAAAAGTAAATTTGAACAAAGATAATGTGGAGAAATAAAAAACTACCTGATATACAGTAATACAAAATTTTATTTCAATTTTTTTGTAGGGAATATAATGTGGAATAGATCATAAAGATTTGAATTATTTACGATTACCATAGAGGGTTGAAATGACTAAAGAGAAAGTAAAATAGAGGATTTACTCCTCTATTTTCTTTTGTTGTTAGAACGAGTAATATATAGTATAATATATTAAGTCGAATGATAAATAAATTATGTATAATGATACCTGGTATTAAAGGGTATATAGTCAATAGAACAACTGAATCACATAAAAAAAGTATAAAAAGTAATTTTTAATAATATTATGTTGAAAAAGGTGTTATTTTACTGTATAATTAGAATAAATATATATAATATTACTGTGGAATCATATGGGAGGGCAAGTTTATGCTGAAAGTAAAGAACTTGACAAGGAAATACAAGAATGGTAGTTCATTCATCAACGCTGTTGATGATATTACTACCAATTTTCAGGTTGGAGATTTTGTATTTGTCCTTGGACAAAGTGGAAGTGGTAAGAGTACATTGCTAAATATTTTATGTGGGCTAGATACAGAGATTGAAGGTAGTGTAGAAATTGATGGTATAGATACATCGAATTTTAGTAAAAAAGAATGGGCAATTTATCGAAATCATTATGTTGGTTTTGTTTTTCAGGAATACAATTTGATTGAACATTTAAAAGTGTGGGAGAATGTTGCGTTACCTTTACAATTTCAAGGAATAGGGAAAAGTGAAGCGAAAATAAAAGCAATCGAAGAATTGGATCGTGTTGGTCTAAAGAAATTTGCCGAAAAAAAACCCGATCAATTATCTGGGGGACAAGCACAACGTGTTGCCATTGCAAGAGCATTGGTTACAAACCCAAAAGTTATAATGGCTGATGAACCAACAGGTGCTTTAGATACTGAATTGGGTAAAAAAATTATTGGATATTTACGTAAAGTTTCACAAGATAGAATTGTTGTAGTTGTAACACATGATGAGGATTTAGCTAGTGAATTTGCATCAAGAACTGTTCGTTTAGCTGACGGTAAAATCATTGATGATACAGGCAATCTAGAAACACATGAAAAAGAGACAAAAAAATTATCATTTGATCGTCCAAAAATGAAGTTCTCAATGATGATGAAATTTGCAAGAAACAATATTTTCTCCAGAATGTTTAGATCTTTGGCAACCAGTAGTATAGTTTCAATAGGATATATATCTATCTTTTTATTAACCTTTATGATAATGGGTATTAATAGTTCGATTTCAGATACTATTGGGATGTTTTTACCAGAAGATCAATATCAAATATATACAGTAGACAATACTGAAATTAATCCAACAGATTTATTTGAAATAAGCAATATGAGTATTGTTGAAAATGCACGATATAATGTTTCTGAAAGAGTTACATTCGAGTCCCGTTTTGGAGTAGATGTAAATGTATCATTGACGCCTGTTCCATATGATCAAGCCTTGCTAACACAGGATGCAACGCTATATGGTAGATTACCACAAAACGAAACTGAAATTTTAATTAATGTAAATACAGCTGCACAAATAAGAGGGATTAGTCAAGTAGATGAGGATAGTTTTGATTATATTTTTGATCTTGTAAAAAATTCTACCCTCGATTTAGAGTATAAAAATTACTCAGAGTTCGAGTTAGAATCAACTGAAAATCTTGGAAGTTATAAGATTGTTGGTATGGTGGCTTCAACGTTGATGATGGACTCAGTGATTTATATCGATTACGAAGAGTTACTAATAATGTCAGAACAAATTCATGATGAAGTGAATTATCGTGAAATTGCATTACTATATTTGAGTACTGAAAATGAAGATGATATTGAAGCTTTTACAGTATTGTTAAGAGACGATTACAATATCGTTGTAGAAAATTTCTTTTCAGCAATTACCTCAACAATTGAAAATTTTATGTATAATGCACTAAAAATCTTTATTGGAATTGCAGCGATAAGTTTAGTTGTATCGGGTATTCTAATTGGTTTGGTAATCTATACATCAATTATAGAAAGAATCAAAGAAATTGGAATTTTAACAGCAATCGGTGCAAAACAAACAAACATCGTTGGAATTTTTCTAGCAGAAAGTGCAATGATAGGATTACTCTCTAGTGGAATTGCAACTTTATTTGCTTTACTTCTGACAAGAATTATTAATGGATTATTTTCAAGTTTTATTGAAAAACCACTTAGTTTACTTTCTAGTGGACTATTCGATATGACTTTGTTAACACCAAAAATATGGGTTATAGGATTGGTTATTCTATTCAGTGTTTTATATTCAATGATCGCAGGATTGATTCCTTCATTAAAAGCATCAAGATTAAATGCGATTAAAGCTTTGAGGAGGGAATAATCATGATAAAACTTAATGAAGTACATAAGGTTTATACCCAAGGTAAAATTGGTTTTCATGCCTTAAAAGACATTAATCTATATTTTGAAAAAGGGGAATTCATTAGTATCTTTGGCCCATCTGGTTGTGGTAAGACAACATTATTAAATATTTTAGGTGGACTAGACAGCCCAACAAGTGGCGATATGGTTATTGGTGAAAGACTAACGACAAACTTTATTGAAAAAGAATGGGATTACTTCCGAAATCACCGTATTGGATTTATTTTTCAACAATACAATCTCATTGAACATTTACCAATAGTCGAAAACGTAGCTTTAGGGTTAAAGATTGGTGGAGAGTCACACAAAAAATCATCATTAAAAGCGAAAGAAATATTAACAAAAGTTGGTTTGGAAAAACATCTTCATAAACTACCAGGAGAATTAAGTGGTGGTGAACGCCAACGTGTTGCAATCGCAAGAGC
>JBFFKS010000074.1:0-6914 GCA_041555275.1 Xianfuyuplasma sp.
TGGATTTCCTCATGTAAGTTATCAAACATTACTTCAAAACGAATATATTCACCTGCCGGTAATTTCTTCGTAACGAATCCATCTTTTTTTATCATTTCTGGTGTTTGGACAAGTGCGTAATAATCAAACATTTTTATATCCATTAAATCAGGGGGATAGCACTCTAAACCAATATATTTAGATTCCATTCCTAAATCCCCTAAAAGTAAGATATCCTCTTTTAAAAATGTAGACCAAAGGTCATTTATATTATGTCGTTCTCCTATTTTTAATCCACCTTCATATTCAACGCCAATAAAGTATCTTTTATCATATTGCTTAATTTCATACTTCATAAAAACACCTCCTATATTAATATTATACACTAAAAATTTAAAAGAGTATCCAAATTGGATACTCTTTCAATAGGAGATTACTGAAGAAATTTTATAATCTTATTCGAAAGAAGCTCTGGACAGTCTACAAGAGGAGAATGTCCACAATCTTCTAAAATAACTTTTTCTACATTTATTAGTGCTTCTACAGTCTCATCAATCATATATTCTAATACCGTAATATCTTTGTCTCCCCAAAATGAAATAACCGGACACTTCACATCCTTAATCGAATTATCACCTAATGTTACACCATTACTGAAATTAGACATATTAAAAGTTGTTAATCCCCAATCAACATCAACGATATTTCTCTGTTTCATCGTTTCATTTAAGAAAAGAGAATCATCTTCTGGACTAGGTTTGTTTACTGTGTAAATTACTGCATCCCATATATATTTCATTGTAGCTATATCATTATTCTTAAAACATAATTCCATTGGTAAAACTTGAACAGGATCTTTTGCCATTTCTTCTTTGTTTGAATAATACTCACCAATAAGTGGTTGTCCAAGTGCGTCCTTTTTAAAGATTGGATACCCCCGATATGAACAAGACTCAATTAATATAAGTTTTTGTACATCATTATTTCTTTTTGCTGCAATTTTTAAAGCGATGGCACCGCCTGTGCTCCATCCAGCAAGATAGTATTTACTTATTCCCATTAATTCGGTAAAGTTGATAACATCATCACTAAAGTCTTCTAAAGAATCGATTGGAGTATGGTAAGTAGAGTCTCCAAAACCACGTAAATCAAGTGCATAAATGTGATATTGATCTTTCAAAATATTTATTAAATTTTTATAATGGACACTACTACTCATATTTCCATGAATTAGAATTAGTGTTTCACTATTATCAATTCCTTCTTCAAGATAGTAAATACGCTCTTTATTTCCTAAATCAATCCATTTCTTTTTCATAACTCACCTCATATTATTTTAATTTGATCGTTATTGATAAATCCAAGTGATAATGATGTAAACAATTCAGGCACCTCATACATTGATGCATGGCCACATTTTGGAATTACTACTAAATGAGAATTTTTAATATTTTCATTTAGATAAACTTGTTCAAATACTGGCGTTAAGAAATCCTCTTCACCAGCTATAATAAGCGTCTTGTTTTCTATACTACTCAACCCTTTAATAACATCATGTGTTTCTGCACTCTTGGTTAGTCGAACCATTGAATCTAGAAATAAATGGTTACTAAATATTGGTAATAGAAACTCTTTTCTATCTTCCATCCATTGGATATTCTTTATGTAAAACTCAGGAGAATAGATATAAGGAATTGTTATATTGTAGTAACATAATCCATTTCTTGTTGCGGCAACTTCATTCCATCCATCACCAATAGCTTTTAACCACGATGAAGTTTTAGCAACACCATTTGCAATTACTATTTTATTAACTTTATTTGGATATTTAATAACGTACTGTAATGCAATACTTGCACCATAACTAATTCCTACAATATTTACTTTATCAAGTTGTAAATGATTTAATAACTCATGCAAGACTTCTAGTTGTAATTCTTGTGAGTAATCATAATTCACTTTACTTGATTCACCTTGATCAACCATATCATATCTTATCAACGTATTGTTATTTGAGAATGGCTCCTTAAATGCTTCCCAACTGTTACAAGACATCATGATACCATTTAAGATTACAATCACTTCTTTATTACTTTTCAAATTACCATCAACGATATATTTTATTTCTAAATCTTTATAAGTGAAGAAACTCATCGTATATAACCAATTTCTTTGGCTTCTTTTCGCAATTCATCTCTGAATTTCGGATGTGCTATGCTGATTAGCAATTCTACACGTTCTTGAATAGAAGTACCTCGAAGACGTACAACTCCATATTCTGTCGCAATATAATCGACATCATTTCTTGATAAAGAAACCGCAGCACCTGGTTTAAGCGTTGATACAATTTTAGATTTTTCTTCACGAACATTGGTTTTCTTATTGCGCACCATTGCTGTTGAATATAGAGCAATAAAACTGCGTCCATTTTTACTACGTTGTGCACCTGTTGCAGTATCTGTTTGTCCGCCAGTACCACTAAATTGTCTTGTACCAATTGATTCACTACAACATTGTCCTGTTAAATCTATTTCAATTGTTGTATTTATTGATACTTGATTATCGTTTTTTCCTATAATATAGGGATCATTAACATAATTTCCATCTAATAATGCAATAGCAGGATTATCATCAATAAAGTCATATAATTCCTTTGTACCCAAAGCAAACGCGGCAATCATTTTACCAGGATGAAGGGTCTTTTTCTTATTTGTAATTACACCATCTTTAAACAGTTTCATAAATCCTGTAGTTAACATTTCAGTATGAACGCCCAAATCTTTTTTATCATGTAATGCAGCAGCAACTGCATTTGGTATACCACCAATCCCCAATTGGATTGAGTCCCCATCATTTATCATTGAAGCGATGCTGTTCCCAATTATAATATCTTTATCATTGGGTTCTAAATCAGGAAGAACAGGTGGATCATAATCCACTTTTATTAAATAATCTATATCATTAATATGAACCTCTAAATCCCCGTGTGTTCGTGGGAGTTTGGGATTACTTTCTAAAATAACGATATCAGCAGCAGCAATCATTTTCTTTTCATAAACATTTGATAAAGATAATGATACGAAACCGTGTTTATCGGGGGTTGTACAGTTACCAACATATATGTTAGGAACTTTGTGATCTAATCTTCTAACGCCTGCAAAGTGTAGTTGATTAGGGATAAATGAAACATTCCCATGAGCATGTGCTTTTCTAATATCACTAGAAAAGAACCAACTGTTAATGGTAAACTTGTCTACATATTTTTCGTTCACCATATATTCATAAGGATACATGGGTAAACAATTATCAATTGTTACGTGTGTTATTTGATTTACTATCGTATGTAATTCTAAAAAGAAGGCACGACCTTCACTTGCAGCCATACCTGCTACAATATAATCTTGGTCTTTTACAAGGTTTAACGCTTCATTAACTGTAATATATTTCGCCATATTTGACCTCCTAAAGATGATGATATAGGATGAGGAATCTCATCCTAATCACCATTTTTTTATAATGTTCTAGTTTCCTAAGATTTCGTCTATAGTTTCCATAGGTTTAAATGCTGCAAATGAATATGTTTCTGGCGCATCATCTACACCAGGGGTAATTGTTGCTTTTAATAAACTCATTGTTTGTGTACCAACACGTCTACCATCTGCATAATCCACAATTCCACCTAGAGGGTTTTCTACAGGACTTTCTTCCATTGCTGCAATGAAGTTATCCCAGTTCAATACATCTTCACCAACTCGTTCTAATCCTTCTACAAAGAATGCTGCTGCTACCCATCCTGCCATTGCATATGGATTAGCTGCTAAAGCTACATCTACTTTAGAAATTTCAGTTACAAATTCAGAATATCCAGCGTTTAATGTAACACCATCTGCTTCAAAGATATTGATCCATGCACTTGCATATACATCAAAGTTAGCTAATTCAGCTGCGATTCCACCAACGAATGTAGGTGCAGCATTTACATAAGAAACAATTACATCTTTTGTACTACCTGCAGCGCTTAACGCTTTGATAGCTACTGCTGCTGGTACTTGACTTGCAGCTACAATTACGATATCAACATTTCCATCAAGAATTGTTAATGCAGCACTACTCATATCAACTGCATCTCCTGCAACTTGAGCTTTTACTAACGTTACACCTTCAGTAGCTGCTTGTAATTCAACACCATTTAGAATTCCTAATCCAGCATCATCATTTGTGTAAATAACACCGATTTTAGTTGCACTAAAATCACCTACAGCACGAGCAACCATTACTTGACCTTCTGCATCATAAATAGGTTGAACTGGGAATGAAGATTTTTCAGTTCCTGTTGCTGATTCATTAAACAACGCACTAATACCTGTTGCATAGTATACTTGAGGAATACCTTTCTCAATTAAGTAATCCAATGTCGCACTTACAGTAGGTGTTCCAAAATGTCCTACCAATGCAAATACTTTATCATCTTCTACTAATTTTTCAGTGTATGTAATTCCTGTTGCAGCGGTAAATTCGTCATCATAATTAATGAACTCAATTGTTCTCCCTGCAACTCCACCATCTGCATTAACCATATCGAAATATGCTTCTACACCTTGGTTAAATGGCACACCAACAAATGCTAATCCTCCAGAACCTACTGCTGCGTTTCCAACTGTAACTGTAGTTTCTGTAACACCTTGTGCTTCTACTTCTTTTTCTCTACATCCACTAAGGACAAGAGCGCTAAATAACACCAATACTAATAAACTTAATTTTTTCATACTTCCTCCTTCATTTCTAATTTATTTTTTATTTTTAATTCCACAAATCATTTTCCTAAATATGCTTCAATTAATTTAGGATTATTTCTTAACTCTTGTGCTTTACCCTCCATAATGACACTTCCTACTCTTAATACGTAAGCGTAATCTGCAATTTTAAGTGTCTGCAAAGCATTTTGTTCAACAATTAGGATAGTTGTTCCTTGATTCTTAAACTCTTTAATTATTCGAAATATATCCCGTACAATTAGCGGTGCTAAACCAAGAGACGGTTCATCTAAGATAAGTAGTTTAGGAGAGGCCATTAAAGCTCTTGATATTGCTAACATTTGTTGTTCTCCACCACTTAGCGTTAATGCTACTTGTGTTCTTCGTTCTTTAAGGACAGGAAAATAACTAAATACTCTATCCATATTTTCTTTCATTCTTTGCTTTCTAGATTTTCCATTTTTGTTCTTCAATGTAAATGCACCAATTTTCAGATTTTCTTCAACAGTTAAATCAGAAAATATTTGTCTTCCTTCTGGAGATTGTACAATCCCTAGACCAGCAATTTTCTCAGCACTAATCGTAGTAATCTCATTTTCCTCAAAATGAACAGTTCCACTTTGTGCTTCAATCAATCCTGAGATTTTTCTTAATAGAGATGTCTTTCCACCACCATTCGCACCTAAAATTGCAACAATACTACCTTTAGGAACATTGATACTAACATCTCTCAATGCTTTGATTACACCATAAGACACATTTAAATTCTTTACTTCTAGTAGGTTATTCATCATCTTCACCTCCTAGATATGCTTCTTGAACAAGTGAATTTTGTTGTATTACAGAAGGAATATCCATTGCGAGAAATTTTCCAAATGATATTGCACAAATTCGATCACAGATATTCATTACAAAACTCATATCATGTTCAATTAGAATTACAGAACAGTCAAACTTATTCTTAATTTCAGAAATCAACTCTCTTAACTCATTTGTTTCAGAATCATTTAATCCTGCAGCAGGTTCATCTAAAATTATTAATTTAGGATTACATAAGAGTGTTCGTGCTATTTCAATTTTTTTAAGCACACCATATGGTTGTCCAAATACATAACTATCTTTTAAATGATCAAGTTTTAGTATTCTCAAGATTTCCATTGCTTTTTCATACATAGCATTTTCTTCTTTTTTTGATTTTTTTGTGTGAAGAATATGCTGGATAATATTCGTTTTAAATTGGTTATGTCCACCAATTAATACGTTATCAATAATCGATAAATCTTTAACCAACTCTAAATTTTGGAATGTTCTAACCAAACCGCGATCAATTACTTCAGTAACTTTCAAATCGTTAAGATCAACAAAATCTTCTTTTTCTGGATGTTCATAAAATAAAATTTGACCTTCATCTTCTTTATAGAACTGGGTAATACAATTAAATATTGTTGTTTTACCTGCTCCATTTGGGCCTATAATTCCGACAATTTCTTTATGTCTTACATCAAAACTTAAATCATCAACGGCAACTAATCCACCAAACCTCATTGTAAGATTTTTAACTTCTAACAATTTTTTAATATTCGTCATGATTTTGTCACCTTCTTACCATACTTAAGTTTGTAATATAAGCGTTTTATATCATGACCTATATAAACAGCACCGTGTGAGTAAAACATAATTACAACTATAATTAATACTCCACTAAAGATGTATGAAAATGCTGTTGCTTTTGAGAAAATTTCTTTTAAGAAGAAGTTTGGTACACCATAAATAATAAATGCCCCAATAAATGTTCCAAATATAGATTTAAAACCGCCAACAACAACAATTGCTATGAAAACTAACGATAGATTTAAATTCCACTGTGTTGGTTCGATAAATTTGAAAAACGATACATGTAAAATCCCACCAAGAGAAGCAAAAATTGTTGCTGATATAAAAGCGACAAGTCGATATTTGAGAACGCTAATCCCCATTGCTTGTGCTGCATGTTCACTTCTACTCATTGCCATCAAAGCTCTTCCAGTTCTGCTTTTAATAATATTATTCATCAATATCATCATAATTATTAATACCAGTACCACGAATATAAATGTTAAATTCCGTGTTAACTCTATCGACGTAAAAATCAATTTGAATTCGTAGATATGGTTCTTTCTGATCAAGATTTTTTAAATAAAA
>JBFFKS010000075.1:0-6864 GCA_041555275.1 Xianfuyuplasma sp.
ATTAGACTGGGCTGATGAATTTAGAGCATTTGGTGCTGTTGCTGAGGCTGTACTTGATACAGGAATCACTGTCGGTGATTTACAAGCAGGCGACCCAATGATTTTAATAAGTGCACTATCTGATTTAGACTTTACTGTCTTACTAGGATCAGATATTGTTAGTCATGCTTTAAAAAATATCTTTAGCGGTGAGGCTGGTATAGAAGGATTAGATATGATTGTAGTTCCGGATGGTACTACATGGTTTGATGTATATGATACTGACGGTACCTTACTAGTAGCTGGAGAATTAAGAAATATATTACTCGCTGTAAATGCAATTACCGATGTTGCTGATGGCTTTGATTTTGAGAATATTTCATTCTCAGTTATCGCCGATTTTACAGATGAAACAATAGATTCAATCTTTGGTAGTGAAGTACTCGTTGCTTCTATTAGTGGATTTATCCTCGATATGGACTTGGGAGACACCCCATTAATCATTCCTGATTCCGCACTAGATCAAAATGGATATTTACTCGCTACTGAATTAAAATCAATTGCAAAAGCAGCAACAGTACTCGTTACAGACCTCGCTTGTGATGAAGGAGATACTGTCTGTGAAGAAACAGGATTTGATTTTGCGAAAGCATTTAGCTTAACAGATACCTCAATTGATACTCTAACAACTTCTGTTATCCTAGGAGCAACATTAGGAAATATTATTATTGATCAAGGTGGCGAAATTCTTACCATTCCGAATAGTGCATTAACCACAATCTCTGTCGATGGTATAGCACAAGATGTCGTATCAAATACTGAAATTAAGAAATTATTCCAAGCCGTTTCAGTTCTTGGATTTACCGATATTGAAAATATGGAATTTGATGCATCAATCATCCAAAATCTAGCAGATGATATGGATCCGACTTCTTTAGACAATACCAAATCAGCCAAACTATTTGGTTCAGATATCGTTCATGCGACATTATCTCAAATGTTATTTGAACAAACCGAAGGTGTCGATAGTGTATTAAGCGTTCCATACTTCAGTGAAACCAATGTCGAAATTAGATACTATGATAGCGAAGACGAATTAGATTACTTATCGACAGTAGAACTTGATAATATTTTACAAGCATTAATTACTTTAGATATCTCAGACTTTACTGCAGTAGATACCATCGATTTGGGAAGTTTACTTGCCGAAGCAGACACTCTATTAAACAGTTCAATCCTACATGCAACCATATCATCACAAGTCTTTGATTTAGGTACAGATACCATTAAAGTTCCATATAAAGATGAAGATGGTATAGATGTAAGAGTTACTGTTGGTGTTGTACTTGATGGTACAGATACTGAATACATTAAAAAAGATGAAATAACAAATATATTAGATTCATTAGAAATATTAGGTATTACTGATATTAATAGTTTTGATGGTACTGTTGATTTAGCATCAATTACCTCAGACCCTGAAAATATCAATACAATGTTAACAAGTGCAACATTACATGCAACAATCTCTGATCAGTTAATCAAACTTGATATAGATGGAACAATCACTCTTCCATTCTTTGAGGAAGACGATATTACTCCTGTAAGAGTTACAGTTGGTGATGTCGGATTTGAAACAGAATACATCGTTAAAGATGAAATCAAAGCAATGATTGACGCTCTTGATGTATTAGACATACTAGATATTGAATCATTTGATGGATCAGTTGATCTTAGCTTATTATCTGACGATACAGTAGTAGATACTGTCCTAGCTTCTTCTACTATTCAAGCGACAATTTCTACACAAGTATTCGACCTTGGAGAAGATACCATTAAAGTTCCATACAAAGATGAAGCTGGATTATTGGTTAGAATAACCGTTGGTGTGGTTTTAGATGAAACCGACACTGAATATATTAAAAAAGCTGAAATAACAAATATCTTAGATTCACTTGATATCTTAGGTATTGATGATATTAGTACTTTCGATGGTACTGTTGATTTAGCATCAATAACATCGGATCCAACAAATATTGATACAATGTTATCAAGTGCAACATTACACGCAACAATCTCTGATCAATTAATAAAACTTGATGGTGATGGAACAATTATACTTCCATTCTTAGAACAAGATGACCTAACTGATGTTAGAGTTACCGTTGGTGATGTTGGATTTGAAACAGAATATGTAGTTAAAGACGAAATTAAAGCATTAATTGATGCTTTAGATGCGCTAGAAATATTAGATATTGAATCATTTGATGGAACAGTAGACCTTGGTTTATTATCTGATGACGCTGTAATAACTACAGTATTAACATCTTCTACAATTCAAGCAACTATCTCAGACCAATTAATCGGTCTAGATACTGATGGAACAATTAATTTACCTTATCTACAAGAAGATAATCTAACTGAGGTTAGAGTGCTTGTAGGTACAGGTTTAACAGAAACAGTCTATGTAACCAAAGTAGAAATCGAAGCAATGATTGATGCGATGGATATCTTAGGATTTACCGATGTTGAAACATTTACTGGTAGTGTAGATTTAAGCCTACTTATGGTTGATGACAACATTGCAACAGTTCTATTATCATCTACAATCCAAGCAACCATCTCAGACCAATTAATCGGTCTAGATACTGATGGTACAATTACGTTACCTTATCTAGATGAAACTGGTGGAGAAGTTCGTAAAAAAGTTGGTGTTTTAGAAACAGAGACTGAATACGTATTAAAAGCTGAAATTGAAGCAATGATTGATGCGATGGACATCTTAGGATTTACAGATGTAGAAGCATTTACAGGTACTGTTGATTTAGCACCTCTAATGGTTGGTGACAACAAAACTACGGTATTATCATCAGCAACAATTCATGCGACAATCTCACAACAATTAATCGATTTAGATACCAATGAAACAATTACCTTACCATACTTCGCAGAAGGTGGAGCACCAGTTCGTATTTCTGTTGGTGCACTAGAAACTGAAACCAATTATGTATTAAAAGCTGAAATCGAAGCGATGATTGATGCAATGGACATCTTAGGGTTCTCTGACGTAGAAGCATTTACAGGAACCGTAAGTCTAGCACCATTAATGATAGATGATAATAAAACAACTGTATTACTATCTGCAACAATTCATGCGACAATCTCACAACAATTAATCGATTTAGATTTTAACGGTACAATTAATTTACCGTACTTTAAAGAGGATAATGTAACAGAAGTTAGAATCGTTGAAGGTGTTGCATTAGATGCAACCGATACAGAATATGTAATCAAAACAGAGATTGAAACATTGATAGATGCCCTTGATATTTTAGGAATCTCAGATGTTGAATCATTTGATGGTAGTGTTAATATCACTACATTAACTACCGGAACAAACTTTGATGTAATCATTTCATCAGCAATGATTCAAGCAACAATCTCACAACAAGTAATTAATCTAGAAACAGATCCTACAATGACAGCTGATTTTGCTGTTCCATACTTACAACAAGACAACGTTACTCCAGTAAGAGTAACTGTAGGTGTCGCGCTTGACGGAACCGAAACAGAGTATATAAAAACAGCTGAATTAAAAGCAATGATAGATGGATTAGAAATACTAGGAATTGACGACGTTCAAAACTTCAGTGGATCAATTGATTTAACACCATTCTTTGATGAAGTAGAACGTAATAACTTATTATTATCATCAATCATGCAAGCAACAATCTCACTACAATTAATTGAACTTGGAGATGAAACATTAAGAATCCCTGTTCAAGATGTAGATGCTGTACCAATTAGAGTTACTGTTGGTGCGTTAGTCACAGAAACAGAATATATTACAAAATCTGAAATCGGAGCAATGTTTGAAGCTCTTGAAGCATTAGGATTTACCGATATCAACAACTTTAGTGGAACCATTGACTTAAATAATGTTTATGGGGAAACAAATCAAACAATTATCTTAGGAAGTGCAGCAATGCATGCAACCATTTCGAAACAAATGGCAGATTTACCTGCAAGTTCATTAACAATTCCTGATAAAGATATTGCAAATGTAGATGTTAAAGCAACTGTATTAACAACCGAATTTGTAGTAAAAGACGAAATCAAAGCAATGATTAATGTTCTTGAATTATTAGGTATTAATGACATTACAAGTTTCGATGGTTCATTTGACTTCACTGTATTATCTACAGAAGTTAACCAAGACCTATTATTAAGTTCTGCATCAATCCACGCAACAATTACTGGTAAGATGTTAGATCTTGACGATGCGGTATTAATCGTTCCTGAGTTTACTCAAGATGGTGTTGGAAATAATATTAGATTATCAGTTGGTGGATTCGAATTTGTTATAAAAGCCGAAATCAAAGCTTTAATCAATGCCTTTACAGCAATGGGATATAACGACTTAGATAACTTCCCAGCTGAGTTAGACTCAAGTCAATTCTTTAACAATAGAGCTACATTACTTGCTTCTAAATCAATTCAAATCACTGTATCTGACAAAATGTTAAATGATACTGGTGGCGAATTAATCGTTCCTGATATTTATTACGGAACAATCAACGAAGTAAGAATTACAGACACATATGGTACTTATATTGATCTTGATGAGATCAACGCAATCTTTGCTTCTCTAGAAGAACTTGGATTAAGTGATTTCGGTGCAGCTTCATTAGACTTCTCAGCAAGTGCACTATTCTCATCAAACTATGATATCTTATTAGCAAGTGCAACAATCCAAGCAACAATTTCCCACAATATCTTATTAACCGCAGAAGATGAAACAACAGCTACAGTCGGTGCAGCTTCATTAATCGTACCTCAATTCTTTAGACAAAGTATTAATGTTGCAACGGCATCCGCTCAACAATTAACAAAACAAGAAATCAAAGATTTACTAGATGCACTTGATCTTCTTGGTTTAGGAGACTTTGGTGGAAGCTTCGATGCAAGTATCATTACAACAATGACAGCTGTCGAATTAGATACAATGTTGGCAAGTGGATCAGTTCACTCAACAATCGATAACATGTTACGTGATAATGGAGCAATTTCAATTCCTACATTAGCAGAAGGAACTCCATACGCATTCACAATGACAACCGCTGATGAAGTTAAATTCTTCATCTTGGCTGCTCAAAAAGTGATAAGTGGTGGAGATACATTTACTACAGTTACATTCAGTCCTGCCGCTATCATAGCATTATCACCAGCCGATCAAGATGTAGTTGTTACATCAATGATTGTACGAGATACATTAACTCCTACACTAGAGGCTATTGTCGCAGCAGATCCATTCAATCTGTATGTATTACAAGATTCAGATTATATGACTGTACCTCGTGACTTCTTAACTAAAACATCATTGTTAGCAATTATCGATACATATTATTAAACTGTAAAAGACCCAGAAATGGGTCTTTTCTTTTGTATTTGCCAATATCTTTTAATTATCATATAATATGATTAATACATTACTGGAGGTAATTATGGATTTCTTTCGTTATACATCACTTGATGATTTAGTCACACATGGTCTTACTTTAATTGAAAGACTATTTCCACTTCTTCTTTTAGGTTTACTTGTTTTCTTGCTTTATAAATACCAGGAGAAGATTAGAACCTATAAATACGAAAAAAGGATTAGAATTGTATTTGGGACATTGATGTTAATTGGGGAAATTGCATTTCTACTATGGAACTATATCCATTCTCTTAATGGAGATGTTAGGTTTATAACAACCTTACCTTTACAATTATGTAGTTACGCTATATGGGGATTAGCTTATGTAATGTTTACCAAAAACAAAGCAATCTATAACTATATCTTTATATTTGGTGTAATTAGTGTTTTAGCTCTTTTATTTCCAAATCTAAATCATGGTGTTGATTCCTTTAGATACTATCAATTATATTATAGTCATTCGTTATTGATATTGGCATTAATCTATCTATATAAAATTCATAATTTTTATCCAAAGAAAAAGGAACTGATAAATTCATTCAAATTCCTCCAAATATTAATTGTAATGAGTTTGATATTAAATGTTATCCTAACAACTGATTTCTTATTTATCGGTCCTGGAAACAAACCAATTGATTTTGCATGGGATTGGCCTTGGCATATGATTCAATATGTAGTGGTAATGATTATTGTTTACTACATTTTCTACTTAATTCTTAAAAAGGTTAAAAAAGACGAATATAATCCGTTATAATAGAAAGTAGAACGATCTTAGATATCTTGTGAAGGGGATAAATAAATGAAAAAAATTAGTATGTTGTTGATAACAATAATTAGTGTTGTCGCTCTGGCGGGATGTTTAGAGCCAGAGGTTAAAGATATAAATTGTAAACTAGAACCGTCTCATGAAGAATGTGTTGATGTAAATCAACCCGTTTCTTGTGGAGACGGTTTTATTTTAGTTGGAGAGGACTGTGAGGTTGTATTAACCCAAGATGATTGTGGTGTTAATGAAGTGTTAACTGAAAATGATTGTCTATATGCCCCACCCATTTGTGAAGTGAACGAGGAAATCGTTGATGGTGAATGTGTAAATACCACTGGATGTACGGTAGATGAGGAATTGATTCTAGGTATGTGTGTTACAATTCAATTCACATGTGAAACTGGCTATGCAGATGTTGATGGTGAATGTGTTGACATAACCACCTTATGTGAATTGGATGAAGTGTATTTTAGTGGTACTTGTCAGCCAATAAGCTCTGGAAAAACAATCTTTAAGGATAAGAATTTAACTGTTAGAAATCTAACAACTGATTACACGTTTGATACTGAAACTTTGCAAAGTTATTCTTCTGCCGCTACCTCTTCGATTCTTTATGTGGAAATTGAAGAGTTTATCCTTA
>JBFFKS010000076.1:0-6851 GCA_041555275.1 Xianfuyuplasma sp.
ATCCATGTATTCTCCCCAGTTTAAAACATAAAGTTTCTCTTTTGCTCCACAAGCACTTAAAGCCAAAGTTATTATCATAACACTTACTACCATTACTATTTTTTTCATAATCATACTCCTTTATTTTTTTTTATTATTTATTTTATTTATAAATGCTAATATACCTATTGTCCCAACGACAATGATAGTATTGTATGCATAAGCTGCTGGACTAAATGATTTACGTCCTAATCGTGAATAAATCCATATACTAACATTTTGAAATCCATTTCCTGTTGTAAAATAACTAATTACAAAATCATCGATACTCATTGTAAATGCAATTAATGCACCGGTAATTATCCCGATTTTTATTGACGGTATTACTACTTTATAAATTGCTTGAAAATAGTTACATCCTAAATCCAATGCTGCATCAAACAAATTGGGATCTAGTTCCTTAAGTTTCGGTAATACACTTAAAACGACGAACGGAATACTGAAAAAAACATGAGCCAGTAGCATCGTTGGCATTCCAAATGATATTGGTAATAGACTAAAGACTAGCATCAAACTAATTCCTGTTACTATATCAGGATTAATAACTGGAATATTATTTAATATCATCATTTTGATACGATCTTTTTTTGATAAACTATTGATTCCGATAGCAATTAATGTTCCTGCTATGGTAGCAATTATGGTACTTATGATTGCAACCATTAAAGTATTAATAATTGCTGTCAACAACTGTTCATTTGAAAATATTTCCTTATACCATCTTAGACTAAAACCTGTAAAAACTTGGCCAGTCTTTGATTCATTTATACTAAGTAGTAGGATAACAAATATTGGAAAATAAATAATCCCATATGATATAGTTGTTAAAGATATTAGAGTTGCTTGTATAATTTTCTTCATCATATCAAGGTCTCACCTTCTTTATCAAACCTTGTAATGACAATAAACAAAGCAACGATTAAAATCATTAATAAAACACTGATTAAACTTCCTGCATTAATGTTCGCTGTCTTCAAGAAATAATCTTCAATAATATTACCTATTAGAGGAATTTTTCCTCCCCCTAACCTTTCTGGTAAAGCGAAGGCTGTCATTGCAGGTAGAAGAGTCATAATTGTACCACTGACCACTCCTGAAATTGATAATGGAAAAATTACTTTTAAAAATGTTTTAGTTTCATTTGCTCCTAAATCTTTTGATGCTTCAATTAAACTTGTATCAATTTTCTCTAGTACACTATATATTGGTAAAACCATAAACGGTAAATACATTGAAACCATACCTATTAGAATTGCTATATCAGTTCCAATCAAATCAAAGCTAACCCCAAACATATTTAAAATAGAAACTGGGAAAAACAGTTTTTCCCATGCCATGATACGAAGTAGCATATTACTCCAGATAGGAATAATCAATAAAGTGACATACAAGGTCTTGTTTTTAGACTTAAGATTTGATAAAAAATAAGCTACTGGATACCCAATAATGAAGCATAAGATTGTTGCAAGAAAACTAAACTTAATACTATTTAACACAGCCCTTGTTACTTCTTCTCGTTTAAGAACTTCAATTGAATCAAAATTAAAGCTAAAGGATTTTAAATCAAAGATATCTAAATCTGTAAAACTTAGTAATATGATTAGTAATGTGGGTAATAACACCAATATAGCCATCCAAGTAATATAAGGGATGGTCATTTTTTTTAATCTATACACTTTTTTTCATTACGTGAATCTCATCAGGATCAAAATTGAGAGATACCTTATTTCCAATCGTTACAGGATCTGTTGAATGGATAACGTATTCTTTTCCTTCAACAAGTACACATATTTCATAATGTACACCTTTGAAGGTGATATCATCAACAATTCCAGTAATTTTATTAGGTGTTTCCTTTGTTAAAATTATATCCTCTGGTCTTATTACTACATCTACTTCTTCATTTATATCAAAACCTTTGTCCACACATTCAAAGTCAACCCCTTCAAAATTAACTAAGAAATCATTTTTCATTACAGCATCAATAATATTGCTTTCACCGATGAATTTAGCTGTGAACTTGTTTTTTGGTTCATTATAAATGTCTTCGGGAGTACCTATTTGTTGTATTTCCCCGTCATTCATAACAACAACAATATCACTCATTGTCAAAGCTTCTTCTTGATCATGAGTAACAAAAACAAAACTAATTCCCAGTTTTTGTTGCATATCCTTCAACTCATATTGCATATCTTGTCGTAATTTTAAGTCTAGTGCTCCAAGTGGTTCATCTAGCAATAACAATTTTGGTTTATTGACAATTGCTCTAGCAATTGCGACACGCTGCTGTTGCCCACCACTCATTTTTTTTACTGAACGTGTTTCATAACCCTCTAGTTTTACTAGTTTTAAAGCTTTTTGAACTTCATCGTTAATTGTTTCAGAATCTACTTTTTTCATTTTTAATCCAAATGCAACGTTCTCATAAACATTCAAGTGTGGAAATAATGCATAGTTTTGAAAAACTGTATTTATTTCTCTTTCATATGGAGGTAAATCTTGAAGATTTTTTCCATCAAAGATGATTTCACCTTTATCGAGTTGCTCGAATCCACCAATCAGTCTAAGTAAAGTTGTTTTCCCACATCCACTGGGACCAAGTAAGGTAACAAACTCATTTTCATGGATATATAAATCAAGTCCCTTAATTACGACTAGGTCATCAAATGATTTTGTAATATTATGTAATTCAACTAGTTTTTTCACAAACTTGCACCTCCTATACTTCATGTTTACTTGTAATAAACTAATACCCCGAAAAAAAATGCAATACTTGATTTCTGTTTAGTATTAATAAACCCCTAGTATTGCAACAATAAACTATTGCATACTTATTATAATAAATATTTCTTTTATGTCAACCAGTTTTAAAAAAAACAATTCAAATTGAATTGTTTTTAGTTATTAAATAGAAAGGCAATAATTTCTGGAAACCTTTTTGCCCAATCAATCTCATGGTGTTTTCCTTCTTCAACGATATTTAATTTAAAAATATCTGAATTTATTTTATTACTTATGATTTTTGCCATTTCTTTATTTGATTGAATATACAGATTGTTTTCTTCTATATCATCAGTTTCTTTGGTTCCAACATCCATATAGAATTTTTTTACACTATCAAAGGTTGCCTGTTCTGCATTTTTCTTTAGTTCTTCCTCAAATCCACCATAGTATAGCGCATTTGATACACATCCAAATCTAGTAAAATAATTGTTATATGCAATACTTGCATAAATACAATTAACACCACCAAATGATGATCCCATAATTCCAGTATTTTCTGGACTTTTTAATGCTCTATATTTACGTTCAATAATCGGTTTTAATTCTTTTGTAATGAAATTCAAGTACAAATGGGCATTTCCACCATCTTTTTTCCCATTTTTATAAACGAATTCGTATGGAATTAATTCTTTACCTCTGTCAATGTCAGATTCAATACCAACAATGATAAGTTCGGGTAAATCAGGATTATTTTCATATGCATCAAGTATGCCCCAGCTTACGCCACTATACGAGATTTTATCATCGAAAAGGTTCCCACCATCATGCATATACAATACCGGATAGAACTTGTTACTAGTATCGTAACTTTTAGGAAGATACAAATAAATTCTTTTTTCTTTTTTTAATTCCTTAGAAAATATTTTAATCACCCTATATTCTTTCAATAAAATCACCTTTTACTTTCATATAAACTAGAGATTCATATGGTTTTAAACTCATATGTTTTTCCACTTCTTTTTTTGTGTAGTTATACTTTAATAATGAGTACCCTTCCAAATCAATATCAAGTTGGACATTAATTGATTTATTTCGGAAATTTGCAACAACCAAGAAGGTTGCTTTTTTCGTATTATTAGTATACATATATGAATCACTATTATCTATATCAATAAACGTAATGTCTCCTGCATTTATTTCATATTCTTTTCGTAATCTTAATACATCCTTATATGTGTTAAAAATAGAATTCTCGTCTTTTTTTTCATTTTCCAAATTAATTGTTTTGTAATTTCTAACACTATTCATCCAAGGCTTAACTTCACTAAATCCTCCATTGATTGAATTATTCCATTGAAAAGGACTTCTGGCGTTATCTCGTGAACGATTTCTAAGAGCTTGCATCCGCATTTCATGTGGGGCCCCAAATTTAGTAAAATTCTCATATTCTGTAAATACTTCCACATCTCTAAAATCCTCTAGGTTTTCGTAATCAACATTTGTCATCCCTATTTCTTCACCTTGGTATATAATTGGTGTTCCTGGCATGAAATATAGAGTATGGCAAAGCATTTTTCCACTTTCATTACGTAGTTCTTTGTCATTCCCATAATGACTTAATACTCTAGGTTGATCATGATTGTGCCAATAGATTAAATTCCAACCTTCCCCTTTTAGCATTTTGTACCATTTATCAAAAGAGTGTTTTATATGAACAACGCTTAATTCTCCTTGAGCCCATTTTCCAGGTGTTAGCTTGTTTTCATTGTCACAATCTGCCCAACAATGGCCAAATTGAATTAACATATCAAATTCATCATTTTCAAATCCACAATATTTTATTGCTTCTTCTTTTGATGCTCCTCCGGCTTCTCCCATTGTCATTACATCATTTGGTTTGAAAATTTCTTTTCCGAATTCCTCTAAATATGTGTGATGTTTTGGTAAACTTGAAAAATGTTCATATCCTGGATATGCATCTGGAAAGTCCCAATTCTTCTCTAAATGGTTTGATGCATCGACTCGAAAGCCATCCACACCTAAATCTATCAACCATTTCGTCATTGATTTTAAGTCCTGTTTCATATTTTCATTACGCCAGTTTAAGTCAGGCATTTTTTTACTAAAGATATGAAGATAATATTCATTTGTAGGTTCATTGTAATCCCATACACCACCACCAAACCAAGAAAGCCAGTTTGTTGGTTTTTTTCTATTTCCCTTCTCATCATATTTTGGTGGTTGCCAAATATAGTAGTCATGATATTTTTCATGAAAAGGATGTGTCGGGTCACAAGCAGCCTTAAACCACTCATGCTCATCACTTGTGTGATTTAACACTAGATCAAAAATAACCCTTATATTTTTTAAATGAGCGAGTTTTATAAACTCTTTCATATCTTCTACAGTCCCATAATCCTCACTCACATCATAATAATCACTTATATCATACCCATTGTCGTCCATTGGTGATTTATAATGAGGGGATACCCATACAGTATTTACTCCTAAAAATGCGAAATAATCTAATTTTTCAATCAGACCTCTAAAATCACCAATTCCATCATTATTCGAATCTTTAAATGATCTAATATAACATTGGTATATTATCGCATCTTGCCACCATTTTCTTTCCATCCTAAAAACTCCTTTAGTAATACATACATTCTTTAGATACTTTTACATCTAAATTATACATCAATCGTTCAAAAAAATCAGGATTTCGCAAAAAAGTGAAACCGCTACCATACAACTTATTACAATGTTATATGATATACTAATAACATCAAGACATCGGAGGACACTATGATAGATTATATGATATACCATGAAGCCAAATCGAAGTTTGCATATATTTATGATAAAGATACAATTCACTTACGTGTTATTGCAACAAAAAATAAAATTAATACCCTTAAAGTAATCTATGGAGATCCTTTTAATTATGGTCCCATTGAAGGCCAAGATAACTGGGGATGGATTCAAGAAAACGATGATTCATCTTACTTAAATAAAGAGTATGAAACAGAACTATATGATCATTTCTTTATTGCAGTTAGACCAAAATACAAACGTTGCAAATACGCATTTTTAGTTGACGATACCTATTTATTTGGTTCAAAGGAAATTATCGACATAAAGCAGTATCCTAATCAATTAGTAAATCATTTTAATTATTTCAATTATCCTTTCCTAAATAAGGAGGATGTCTTTAATGCCCCTTCTTGGATTCAAGACCAAATATGGTATAGTATCTTTCCTGAGAGATTCCACAATGGGGATCCTTCCATAAATCCTGTAAACACAAAAAAATGGGGAGATACCCAATCCTATTCCAATTCTCAGCGTTTTGGTGGCGATCTTCAAGGAATTATTGATCAATTAAAGTATATTAAAAAATCTGGGTTTACTGGTATCTACATGACTCCAATATTTAATAGTGACAGTAGCCATAAATATGATGTGAATGATTACTATTCAATTGATCCTGCCTTTGGTAATAATGAAAAATTTGGCGAATTAGTTGAAAAAGCACATAAATTAGGAATAAAAATAATGTTGGATGCAGTTTTTAATCATTGTGGATTTCGCCACAGCTTTTTCCAAGATGTTGTAAAAAATGGGAAAGAATCCATCTATTATGATTGTTTCTACATTATAGATTCATCTAAACCTGTTATCAATTTTGAAGTAAACCCAAATGGAACAATAAACAGAGATAAAATAAAAAAGATCTTTAGAAAAAAAGAAGACCTTAATTATCGCACATTCGCGTTCACACCCTATATGCCAAAATTAAGAACTTCTCATCCATTAATGAAGAAACATCTCTTAGATGCATCAAAATATTGGATCAAAGAGTATGATATTGATGGATGGCGACTTGATGTAAGCAATGAAGTATCTCATCGATTCTGGAGGGAATTTAGAAATACAGTTAAAGAAGCCAAAAAAGACGCTTATATCGTTGGGGAAAACTGGGATAACTCAAATCCGTGGTTACAAGGCGATCAATACGATGGTGTGATGAACTACGAACTACTATTCCCAATATGGAATTATTTCGGGACAAACATTGACAACAATCA
>JBFFKS010000077.1:0-6751 GCA_041555275.1 Xianfuyuplasma sp.
CCGCTACTTCCTAACGTCCAATTGGCCATGGCCGAACCTGATGAGTTAGATTTTGGGGTATTATTATCCAAACTTCCACCACCAGAGGTAACATCATAAAAGACAGGAAAATTATTCATCGGATTATTGTTGCTGTCATAAACCTTTGTCATTAGCGAATTAGACAATTTTGTATTCGCACGTCCTGTTTGTCCTGTCCCACTAAAATATTTTAATGATGAAGGCGCGTGAAACAAGTTCTTCTTTTTAGATATCTCCCAATTATCTTTAAATAGTTCCGCTGTAGCTACATCGAAATGAAATGCAGATATATCAAAACTCGCATGACCATCTACACCTATGTCCATGTTACAGTCAAAAATTAACGGATGTTCATCACTTATCGTAGCATTAAAATCAAATTCTTGGTATGGAATTAGTTCACCATTGACTCCAACCAAACCATATAGATAAATTTCTACACTCGGAACAATCTCAAGTCGTTCATGAAAATTAAAATTTCCTTCGTATGAGGTACTGCTACTTTTTTCTTCATGATGGTCGTATATAAATTCTTTATTGAATCTATCATTTTCTTCAACCACATTAAGACCCAGTACCAAGTTCTTTTGCAATTCATAGTCAGGTTGGATATTAATATCACCCCTTGCTTCAATTGTTAATCTTGCTATGAGGTCGGTTTTTACGGAAATAATTACTGGGCCGGCAGGAATTGAATACCAAAAATGCGCAATCTTTTTCTCTATATTAATATCTTTATCAAATGAACCATCAATATTAAGTTTTAAACGAAAATCAAAATCATTATAAGTAATGATTTTCAACTCATCCAACATTCCTTTTACAATATAATCTGATTTCGCTAAAACAGTTGGTAATGCAATCACAGAACCTAGTGTAGCTGTCGCTACAGAGGCAGGATTATACACAGAATAAAAATCTACCGCAGGATTATATTTAAGGTATCCTTCTTCTATTGTTACATTTAAATGGCTACCGTCACCTTCAAGGTTAAATAATTCCGTGCCTGAAAAATCTAATGTTAGATATTCTTTTTCCACTTGTTCTTCCATTCCTTCGAGATAAGGTTCAAAACCAATCTTCTTAACTTTTCCATCATTAGCTAACTTTAATGAATTGTCCCACCAATCTTTTGTTCTGTTTGCTGGAGAAGAATAAGATAGTTCCTGATCGGTAATCAAAAAATCGATTCCAACCTGAACACCTTCAATAAATTTTTTAGTAATATTCGATTTGTTTATTTCTTCTTGGTAGTCCGTTACAAAGATTATTTGTCCAAATCCAGTAGTATCCACTAACAACCATCCAGGTCTTAAACTATCTATTTCAGCAGTTGTTTCAATCTCAATTATATTATTTGTGCCTGTACTATCAATAATCGTTGTAGTAGTATTTGAACTAACTGGAGCGTAATAAACCACTTCTTTGTTTATAGAGCCAGCATTCACAATCATTTGTGATTCTTCCTCGTTAGAAAGTTCTCTAAGCACATATGTAGAATCTGAATAAATGGGTTCACAATTACTATCGACAATTTTTACACGATAGAATCCTGAACTATCAATATCTTGTAGATTCAAAGAATCAACATTTGCACCATCAATGTCCTTCCACTCGACAGAACCTTTTGAATATTGCCATTGAATTTCACCCCTGTAATCACCCACCTTCAACACAACCGAGTCCTGTTCCAAATGAATCGTGTCACTTTTGGTGTAAATGGTCTGTCCGAAGGAACTTATTGCAAATAACTGGAAGAATATAACCGAGATTATTATTAATTGGATTTTCATATCTGAATGGTTATGATGGGTTAGTTAATAATAAATTGGCGTTGAATTCTATCCTCGCCCCCTCTAATAAGAAGTGTATAAATACCATTTGGTAATGATAATTCAAGTACTTCTGTATGCTCGCCAATAAAGTTCCTGATAGATTGCCGTTGTATTATCCGACCTGAATTATCTATCACCGTTAATTCAATCTTTTCTTTAGGTTCACCTGTTAGATGCACCTTGAATCTGCCATCATTGGGATTTGGGTATAGTTTGGCCAGTAAAGTGTTATTTTTCTCTAATCCATAATCTGCCGAAACAGGGAATGCCCTGACACTAACTTTATAATTTACGGAAAAACTGCATCCATAATTATCCACAACCGTAAGGTCATAGGTTGTTGTATCCTCAGGACTGGCCAAGGGATTCATGATGGTAGAATCATTTAAGGATGATCCCGGTGACCAAAAAAATGAATATTCACCTGATCCACCATAAACGGTTAAATCTTGTCCGAGTGTAATTGATTCGCCTCTAACAATGGTGGTATCTTGGTTGCCAACCTCAAATCCAAACTCGGGTGGTTGGATTACTGATAACGTAACAATTGTTTGTGCTTTTAAGAATATGGGAAACGCAATAAGCAGAAGAAAGGTTAGTTTTTTCATTGTGTGGTCATTATCACTTAGTGTCATAAATTTAAAAACTTAAAAGTTATAACCATCAAGAGATTAGTTATTTAGAATTACTTCAGATAAAAATTAAACATCAATTCATTAAGTCCTTAATTAGGTTACACAGGTTTGTATTACTTGTCATTACGATTTTTCAGACTTTTTTATTTATCAATAATTTGTATGGTTTTATAAGAAACCTGGACGATTTTCGTTTAAGTTTAGTTTTTGATACAGCGGACACTAAAACCATTCGCTTTGTAGGTCTTTGCTCGGGAAATAGACTGGCGAGTAGAAGCTAAGTGTCTCCACAAAGGACTTGTATCGATCTCAGTAGCACTCCACCAGAAATTATAGTAACCAATATAATAAAAATGGCCATCGTTGTAACTTACTCCGCCCGGAAGACCAGAAAAACCATAATCGTCAGTTCCATTGCCGTTATCTTGCCATCCATAGGTTGTTTTTAATTTAGCACCTTCGTCTGTTCCTCTAAAATTAAATCCATCAGCTTCGCTTGGACTCAGACCTATTTCCATTTCCAGTTCCTTCCATTCATCATCAGTAGGTAAATGCCACCCGTTAGGGCAAGCTTCCAAAGCTGCGGGCCAATTGTAAAGCACGCCGAATGTTATGAAGTTTTGCTTTGTTTTAGCTTCATCTACAATGGCTCCATTATAACCATACACGTAATAATAGGATTCCGTAGTAGACACATTCGATGACGGATTTACTTGTGGTAAATACGCAAGATTTTCTGCCATCCAAATCTGGTCACCGATTTTAATCCATCTATACTCATTATTATCTCGTGAGTCAATAAAAGTTCCTGACATTTCAAGAAATTCCAAAGAGAATTTATCCGAAGCTAAAGGAGTCCAAGTCGCTGGATGAGGATTTTCAGAAAGATTTACATAAACAATAAAATCACCGTCACTCAACCAATCCTTTGCTGTTACGGTTACATTAAAAGTGTGAGTGCCTGATCCTTTATCAACAATAAAGTCAGCGTCAGATATCATTGAGTATGAATTAACTGCTTCTGTATTAAACCCTATCTTTAAAATTCCGCTATTGACTGTAACTAAATTGTATTCTACTATAACACTAAAATTATATTTAATTCCATCTTCAAGTTCTATTGAGGGAGAAACCGAAATAATCTCAATACTATTTGAAATTTCTTCTTGTACTGTTGTGAATTCTTCTACTGTGGTAGCTATAGTCGTTCCTTGGTTATTTGTTGCAAAAGCACGATAATAATATTTGGTTCCCGGTTCTAATCCTGAAATGGTATAATTGTAATTTCCATTTGTGCCGCTAACAATTTCAACATTATCATTCTCATCAGGAGTTTGATTTGTTTCGCTCCAGTAAAAACCTCGTTGTGTTATTGTGGAATTACCATCAGAAGTAACATTGCCATTAAGAGTAGCCGTGGTTTCCGTAACAGTTGTTGGAGAACTGGTTGTTACCGATGGAACAGTAACAACAATAGCTTCTTTTGCGTTTGCTGAGATTGTGATTTTGCTGTCTTCGAGAATCTCATCCGCTCCATTTTTAATGTATATCTCCATTTGATGTTCCCCAAGTTCAGAAGACATTGTCCATTCACATGAAGCTACACCACTCGAGTTTGAAGAAACAGCATTGTTATTCACAGTCCCTTTGAGTGGATTAAAATAGACATTTACATCACTTTGTTTATTGCCAAGGTTGTCATAAACATAAACTGAAATTGAATTAGGCAATTTCTGTGATACGTAACCCTGTTGATTATCTCCTTGCAATAATTGCAAATGATCCGGAATCCTTATTAAAGGGAGTTCAAAGACATTCCAATTACCAAATTCGTAACTAAAAACTGATTTACTGAATGCTTCCATTGATACCCCCAGAGCTGCATCCACGCCTAAGTTCATTGATATATCTTTATTATCAGAAGATGCTCTTGCTCTAAAGTTCCAGTATGGTATTATGTCAAAATATGGGCCCACCAATCCGTAAAATTTTAATTCAAAACTTGGATAATATTCTATCCTTGTTTCGAACTTATATTTTTCAGAAGTATTATTAAGAAAATGATTATTCTCTTTTGTATAGTCCCAAATTTTACTCCATTCCTTATTCTCATATGTAGCCCCAACTGAAATCTGTTCAATGTGTTGATATCCTGCTTGTACATCAACCGCACCACCGAATTCCATCTTATATGCCATGTTACTGTTAACTTCAAAATCAATTATGAGTGGAATACCAAAAACCGGAACGGTAATCCTGTACTTGAATATTGGCAGATCAGATTTTATTTTCTTTCCGAATGAAAATTCAACATCACTCTTAATATTTAATAATGCTTTTAAATCAAACTCAGATTTTTCACTATAAAACTTAAACTTAGTAAGTTGAGCTTTATTCACTTTTAAATTGTCCCATTCTATATTTGGACGTTTGAACTCGAATTCAAATTTAAACTCTGGATCGAATTTTAAATATCCTTCCGAGATTGAGATATCAACGTTCCCATTATATTGTTTTGTCGTATTTGTTTCTTCATCATATATTGAAAAATTCCCACTTGCTTTGAATAAAGTAGTAGAGAAATCCTTATAGAAATATAAATCCCCTTGATTCTCGTTTAAATCATTATAAATAGAAGTGCTCTTTAATAAGATTCCATCCGATGAAAATACTTCAACAGATATTGGGTGTATGAATCCGTTTTCATCAGTAAGTTCATTCTGAATTTCTTCCAGCGATGCACTTTTTAAAATTTTTCCTGATTTTATCATTTCTGTGGATATCTTAAAAAATGTATCAAAAAAAAGGTCTTCCATTGTTGCTTGTTCTGTTGATAAAGTTATTGTATCACCTTTCTGGACTACTTCATTCACTTTTCGAATTGTGCCATTTTCTTTGTCGAAGATTACACATCCAGGATCAATTCCAGAAAATGAAGTTGTATCAATAAAATAAGAATAGATACCACTAGTCAATCTGACACTATCACTAATTAGCACCAGTCCTGAATCTGAAGGTGTAATAAAGTAAGCTGTTACTGAATCCATACGACTTAAAACGGCTGCAGAATCTGAATAAAAAGGGATACAAGTACCATCTGACAACATCGCCCGATACAAAAGTTCATCCTTAGGTGATACTTTTAATGTGTCTGTGTCTTCACCTGAAAGATCCATCCAACTTTTCCCATCAATAGATTTTTGCCATTGGATGGTTCCTCTGTAATCAGGAACTACTAACTTGACTACTGAGTCCTGAGCCAATGATATCGAATCTGATTTTGTGATTAAACTCTGTGCTGCGCTTTGTGCAATACCTATGAATAGTGATATAGTGATAAAAATTATAAGTCGTTTCATCGTAGGTGGTGGTTAGGTTAGTTAATGATGAATTGTCTTTGAAGCTTATCGCTATCCGTTATAATCAATAGAGTATATACACCATTAGGTAAAGACATCTCCATTGTTTCCGTATAATTGCCAGTAAAATTCTTCAACTCCTTTTGGTAAATAGTTCTGCCTGAAATATCAATGACAGCTAGATTAATCTCAGGTTGTGGTTCTCCGGTCAACTCAACCTTAAATCTTCCACCATTGGGATTGGGAAACAACTTTGCAAATAGTGAGTTGGATTTTTTAATGCCGTAACCGACTGAAACAGGATACGCCCTTACACTTATCTTATAATTAACCGAAAAACTGCACCCATAATTATCAACCACGGTCAATTCATAACTTGTGGTGTCTTCAGGAAATGCAAATGGATTCATTATGGTCGAATCACTTAATGTTGCTCCGGGTGACCAAAAGAAAGAATACTCACCATATCCACCATAAATGGTTAAGTCCTGACCCAACACTATTGAGTCACCTCGTACAATGGTAGTATCCGATGATGTGATCTCAAAACCAAATTCAGGTGGTTGATTTACATTTAATGTTACGACTGTTTGTGCACCAGTATTGAAACCAACGAATAACAGGAATAGAAAGATTAGTTGTTTCATAATGTGTTTGTTTTTTATCTTCAATGAGTTTCTAAAATAGTACTATTATTGTTTAGTTGGATTGTGAAATTATTTAATTTTGAAGTCAAACTTTAATTTTATTTCATTCTAAATAAGAAGATTGAAATACATCATATTTTTACATTGGTTTTATAAAGAGCAGATTATTATTTATGAAGTATTACTTTGGTTTAATATTACTTTTCACTATATGTATAAACCGTGTACAAGCCCAGCCCCAACACGACATCACC
>JBFFKS010000078.1:0-6750 GCA_041555275.1 Xianfuyuplasma sp.
TCTTGGCCAATCTTATTGAAGATTTTAATGATTTCTTTTTTATGTAGCAATAGCTTTCTACTTCGTGTTTCGTCATGGTTAAAAAGGTTACCTTGATCATACTTTGCAATATGCATGTTCACGATAAACATTTCCTCATTACGAATGATACAATACGCATCTCCAATATTTACTTTATTCGCTCTAACACTTTTTATTTCAGTACCGCGTAATACAATACCTGCTTCATATGTGTTTAATAAGTAATAATCATGGGATGCTTTTTTGTTACGAGCTATTACCTTCATTTAAATCACCTTTTACGTACAATTCTAAAATCAACTTCTCCGTCTGAAACATTTGCACCAACTACTCTAATTCGCACTTTGTCCCCGACACGGTATATCTTTTTCTTTCTCTCTCCAACCAAAAGCATTAGATTTTCATCATAATGATAATAATCATCATCTAGTGCAGTTATATGTACAAGTCCTTCAACTGTATTAGGGAGTGTAACATACACTCCAAAACTAGTGACACTATTAATTATACCATCAAATTCTTTATTGATGTATTTACTGATATATTCTGCTTTTTTCATATCGACTACTTCTCTTTCAAGTAATACAGCACGACGTTCTGTTTCACTTGCTTTGGCAGCAATTTCTTTCATATTTTCACTATAGTAGTCAATAACATCTAAAGACTCTTGATTTTTAAACAAATATTCTCTTAATAATCTATGTACAATTAAATCTGGATAACGTCTGATTGGACTAGTAAAATGAGTATAATGTTTAAAACTAAGTCCATAATGTCCTAAGTTGTGTTCGCTATAAATAGCTTTTTGCATACTACGAAGCATCAATAGATTAATCCCTTTTTCTGCTTCTGTTCCATGAACTTCTTTTAATAATTTTTGTAGTTCAGAATGACTAATTTCAGTTTTACCTTTGATCTTAAACCCAAGTGAGTTACTCATCCTAATAAGACGCTGTAATTTCTCTTCGGTCGGTTTTTCATGTACACGATATATAAATGGTAGGTTTAACCAAAAAATATGCTCTGACACTACTTGATTCGCTTTTAACATAAACTCTTCGATAATGTTTTCCGATATACCTCGTTCACGAAGACTAATATCAATAGCTTTTCCATTTTCATCTAGTGTAATATATGATTCATCTGTTTCAAAATTAATCGAACCATATTCTTCTCTTTTTTTCTTTAAAACTTTAGCAAGGTTTCTCATATCATAAAACATCTCAATCAAATCAACATATTCTTCTGATAATTCAACATCACCTGAAAAGATTTTATTAATTTTTGAATACGTCATTCTTTTATAGGATTTGATGACACTTGGATAGATATCATATTTTATAATTTTACCACTAGGGCTTATTTCCATATCACATGAAATAGTTAAACGCTCTTCATTCGGCACCAAGCTACAGATACCATTGCTTAAGTTTTCTGGCAACATTGGGATAACTCTCCCTGGCATATAAATGCTTGTTCCTCTGCTGTATGCTTCTTTGTCTAAGACGCTATCTTTTGTGACATAATAACTAACGTCAGCAATGGAAACGCCAAGATGATAGTTACCGTTTTCTAGTTTTTTAACAATAACAGCATCATCAAAATCTTTTGAATCATCACCATCTATTGTGATTATTTTTTCATTTGTTAAGTCTTTTCGACCTTTATAATCATCGGCTGTCACACCAGTAAATTTATTCGCAGCTTGTAATACTTCATCACTAAACAATGGATCAACATCGTATTTTAAGATTTTACTTAAAACATCGACACCTTTATCTTCACGGTTTCCTAATATATCAGTGATAACAACTTCAATTCTTCCCTTAAAACTATAGTTGATAATTTTCCCACGAACTACGTCATATTTGTGGGCACCTTCCATATTTTCTTTCTTAACAACAATTTCATTTTTAATTGTTTTATCATCACATAAAATAGTACCCATACCATTTCGATAAATGAGTGTACCAATAATATGAGAATATTTTCTTTCTAGAACACGTTTGATTTCTCCTTGTTTTTTTGCTCCATAACTAAATTTCGATACATGCACTAAAACACGGTCTTTATTCATAGCTTCACCAATGGCTTCTTTTGGAATGAAGATATCATTGGAACTTGGATTATCTGGGATGACAAATCCGAATCCTTTTTGTTTTAAAATAAGAGAGCCTATTAAGAAGTTTGTATTCTCAATCAAAGTCATCTCATGATTTTGGTTTTCTATAATCGCACATTCATCAATAAGAGCATTCAATGATTTCATAAAATCTTTGATTTCAGAGCTCGTTGAAACATAAAGAACCTCTCGGAGTTCTTCAACAGTTGCCTTTTTATTTTTTTCAGTACTCAAGTACTCCAAAATTCTTTCTTTCATACATTTCACCTCTCATTTTTTTACAAAAAAAGAACACTACAAAGTGTTCTTAAATAGCGATTGCTAGAATGCTTAAAACAATGAATGCTGCGCTAACGCCCATAGTAACACGATTTAAGATTAACTCAAACCCACGTTGCTTCTGATTGTTAAACAATTCACTCTTCTCTCCACTAAATGCATTAGCGGCACTATCTTTTGAACTTTGCATAACGATTAACGTTATTAATATTAAACTTACTAATAATAAAGCGATATCAATTATTCTCATGGCATAACCTCCTAAACACTTAATCCTAGATATATTAAGTAGATTACTAATATTAAAACACTAGGTATTACATACGTTATTTTACTTATTGAATTTTTTCTCAGTAAAGCGAACATTAATATTATAGAATTAATTAGTCCTAAAATCAAGAGGTAAGATGTATTTTCTCTCGTTACTTCATTTACAACCAATTCTCCAAAGATATCTTCCTTAATATTTATGATATCCACAACACTTATAATTGTCATATTAAAGACGTTACTACCGATTATATTACCCAGCGCAGCATCATGATTTTTAAGTTTCATCAATGTCATTACTGCAGTTAATTCTGGTAAACTTGTTGCAACTCCTAAGAAGATTGCTCCTGCGAAACTTGATCCTAAGTTTAATTGGTCTCCTAAATCATTTGCAACTAACGTTACAAAGAAACTAGAGACGACAACTACTAAAGCCCAAAGACCAAACATAATTCCTATTCTTTTATAAGATAATTTACTTTCTTCCTCTGCTTGCTCTGTTACATCATTGTTCATTGCCTTTATACTAAAGAAATATATAACAACTATAACAAGGGAAATGACATTAAATGTTAGAACAGCACTGATTGTGAATGTGTTATAATCCACATTACTCATCATTCCAATAAGGAAGGGAAGAGTAAATACAATATACATTAAAATTACTAACGCATTTGTTTTCCTTTGGGTTTTAACTTTATTAAAAAACATATCTTTTAAGAAAATTAAATCTGCAACCGCAAGGATTACAACATTAAATATATTACTTCCAAATACATTTCCAAATGCCAGTCCTGGATCATGTAATCGAACCGTAGACGTAATACTTGTAATAAATTCTGGCATTGAAGTTATGGTAGCCAATAAAACCCCACCAATTAGTGCACCACTAATATGGGTTTTTTTATCTAATTCATCGACAAAATAACTTAGTTTGCTTGTCGCAAAAATAACAACGAATGCTAATAGAAAATATAATAAAAATGTTGTAAACATCCAACCACTCCTTCAAGCTTTCTCTATTATATTACATATACACAAAAAATGATAGTATTTTAACTAAAAAAAGAGCTTAAAAAGCTCTTATTTAAATAAGGTAGTTACTGCTCCAAATGCTTTCATCAAACCAAGAGCTACTGCTCCAAATGCAGATGCTCCAATTGCTACTGCACCAATCGCAATTCCGCCAACTGCAACACCACCTATAGCCAACGCACCAATACCTACTCCACCTAAGGCTAGTGCCCCGATTGCGATACCTCCTGAACTGATTAAACCCACCGCAATACCACCAACCGCAACTAGTCCGGTGGCTACATCGCCGATTGCAACAATCCCCTTTGCTCGTTTCGTACGATATCTTCCACCCATATTAATGTGTACAAGTGGTAGTCCAAACAATGTTCTTTTGCTTTTATACTCGTAAGGACTCATGCTATAGTTTAATCCGATTGATACTGGAAATGTTGGATCTAATTCCAGATTCTCGTTAAACTCTTTTGCGACATCATGAGGATGTCCTAATTCGATAATGACATCAAAGAATGGATCGTTTTCCTCAGCCCTCTCAATTCTTTCATTTAAATCTTCTTTTATACGTTTGATTGTTTTCGAATCTGCACTTATATTTTTTAAGACATCTTTAATATATTTTTCTTTATTCATATTAATATCCTATCCTTTCAAAATCTTAGTGATGCCATCATTAACTTCATTAAAATCATAAAGCATTTGTCTAAATCGTTCTTTTCCAGTAGAAGTAATTCGATAATATTTCCTAGGTTTTCCTCTTCCTTCTGGTTCTTGCCAATAACTTTCAATCAATTTCGCATCTTCTAACCGGTACATTATTGGATATAGTGTTCCATCTTTTAAATCTAATGTATTATTACTTCTTATGTTAATCTCTTGAATAATACTGTATCCATATTGATCTTTTTCACTTAACAACTTTAGAATACCTAGTTCTAAAACACCTTTTTTAAACTGCTTCTTGAAGTCTGCCATCTATCTCAGCCTCCTCAAAGGAAGTGAATAGTTTCCTTACACTTCCATTAAATAAGAATCCATATGTTGGGAATAGCATAATCACTGTACATGTAATACCCAATATGGCAACGTTTGTATATTGAATTAATAAACCACCTAGTATCATTGAAAGTGGTATTGCCCCAGTTGCTAAAGCACCAATAATACTGAACACCCTTCCTCTATATTGTGGTTCAATCGCCTTTAACATCGCTGTATTTAATGGAATATTGGTAATTGACATAAAAATTGCTAAAGCTACCATTAATACAATAAATAGTATATAGAACAATGAATATGAAATAAATCCATAACTTACAAGATATATTACTAATGTCGTTAATAAAAATGAACTACTTAAATAAGTTATACCTTTTCTAACAGTACTTGATAAACTTTTTAACTTCATTGATCCAACACTAACACCACCAACAAGCATTGCAATACTAAACGCAATATTTGTATAACCTAACTGGAATCCATCTTGTCCTAATTCTGTCTTAAAGAGATAAGGAATACCAACACTAAATAGTGGTGTAAAGGCAAAATTGAGAAACAAACTAAATACCATCATTGTAAGTAATCCTTCTTTGGTTAACATATATTTAAATCCTAATTTAATGTCACCAAATATGTGTTTCTCCTCTGATTTAACGATTGGATGATCATATTTTGTTCTAATAAACATCTCACTTAAACCAGAAATTAAGAATGATATTGCATTTGCAAGGATTGCTACTTCAATACCTATTAATTCATATAGTATCATTCCAGCAACGACTCCTAATATCCCTTGCACACTACCTACAATACTTTGAGCTCCCTGAGCTGCTTGAATCAAATCATTACCAACAATATCAGGAATAACACTTGTAACTGCAGGTCTAAAAAACGCTGCGTTGATTCCCGCAATTGAACCTACTATTGTAAACAATGTTACAATTTCATAATTAGTAAGTCCTCCTCTTAACATATAAAGAGATACAAAAAATATTGCTCCACGGATAAAATCCGTCATATATATAATTCTTACTTTGTTCCATTTATCTACAAGTGCTCCAGCTAATGGACTAACAATTAATGTTGCAAGTATAGGTGCAGCTGCTACTATTGATAAGTAAAACGCACCAGCATTACCATAAATTTCTTTAGGGAATAACGTTTGAACATATAAACCTCCTGCAAATCCATACAGCGTAGTACCAATTGCAGATACAAGCGCTCCTTGAAATAACAAAACAAAACTTCTATTTCTAAATAATAAACTCATGATTCTACCTTCTTTCGTAAGTTACTTTGTGTTACAAGGTATATTGTATTACATTTTTTATCCTTTGTCAATAGAAAAAGGACAAATTGAATTGTCCTTATAATTGTGTAATATGTTTATTAGTTGACGCGAGTACTCCTGTAATAAAGATAGAGATTGCAGCGACATAAAATATAACCATAATACCAAAATTATCAATTACAACTCCTGCTAGACCAATCGCAATGGGGGTTAACCCGTTTGATATTGTGCCAATTACACTAGAGACACGACCCAACATTTCTTTATCAACAGTTTTCATTACTGCAACACTAAATGGTATATTTACCATTCCATTAAATACACCCATTATTAATATAGAGATAGAACTTATTACCATAAAAATCAAAAATGAAAGTTGCCCATCTACAACATAGTGTGATGCAATCACAAATATTGAAAAGAATACTGCCATTCCATATAGTCCTTTTATAATAATGGGACTAACACGTTTTTTTTGCACAACAGAACCAAGTACAATACTTGTAATAATAATGCCAATTGGATAAAACGAATTTAAAACAGATAGATATATTGGATCTGCAGCTAATTCAACTGCAAATAAGTATGGTAAACCATTAACAACCACTGGCGCAGTAAAGAAGTTTAATAGCGATGCTACGACAACAAGCATCAATATTGGTTTTAATTTTAGTAGATAGATAAATCCATCTTTAATATCAACAACAATCGTTATAAAAGAAATTGATACTTTTTCTAA
>JBFFKS010000079.1:0-6651 GCA_041555275.1 Xianfuyuplasma sp.
AATTTGATTTAAACTTTTTAATGAAGTTAAAATCATCCAGTAGAATGGTATTAATACTAATATTGCGAAGAAGATGATAAACATATAAACAAATATTTTTACTATCCTTTGTGTTGTCCAATATTCCTTTATGTTTTCTTTTGTAAACATTTCTTTCAAGTGCTCTTTGGAGAAATATTCTTTGATTTTATCAATATAATTTTTCATCATATTACCTCCTAATAATGCACTCTCTTCTTACTAACCCACATTTGAATACCTGTGAAAGTAAGAGTGATAGCGAATAGAACAACTGCTGCTGCTGCGGCTAACGGTCTAGCTTCTGCTCCAGCATAAATTTGTTCATAAACAAGACCTACGATAGTAATAAGTCTGTCTCCACCAGGTGGCCCTAATGATGGACCAAACATACCGATAATGGTCCTATATGCTTTGATTGCCCCTATAAATGAAGTAATTGTAATATATGCAATCATTGGTGATAACAATGGTACAGTTATTTTTGTGAAAACACGTTTACGAGGTGTAGCATCTACTCTAGCAGCATCGTAATATTGTTTGTCGATTCCTTGTAATCCACTAAGGAAAACCATTATTTTAAATGCTAATCCTCCCCAAACTGTATAAACCAGTAAAGCAAACATTGCTGTTCCCCAACTAGCTCCAGTACCTACCCAGTTAACTGGATCAATACCGATTGTTCCTAATACCAAGTTAATTAAACCGTAATCACTGTGGAAAATAAATGCGAATGCCATCCCAATTGCGATTGCGTTTGTTACATATGGTAAGAAGAATACAATTTGAAAGAATCCTTGAAATTTTTTGATAGAATTTAATGCAACAGAAATAAATAGTGCAACAATAACTGAGATAGGTACTGAAACAAAGACAATTATTCCTGTATTTTTCATTGCTAGCCAAAATTCGTTATTTTTAAATATCTTGACGAAATTTTGTAATGTTAATCCAGATGCTTGAGGTCCAAGCACAAGGTCGATTTTGTAGTCCGCTAAAATCGACAAGTAAAATGCGTTGATTAAAGGGTAAAATGTGAAAATAATTAATAGTATTAGAGTTGGGGTTAAGTATAACCAGGCTTTAAAATTACTCTGTTTTTCAAGCATTAGTTAAGAAGAGCTCCTGTTTCTTTATTAAATAAGAACAACTTATTTGGATCTACTTCAAAACATACTTCATTTCCTGGTTTGATTCTGTATTGAGCATCAACTATAATTCTATAAGTTTCTTCCTCACCCGGTATTTTCACTAATAAAGTTGTATCTCTTCCGATTGTTTCTACTTGATAAGCAGATAATACAAAATCACTTTTTTCAACAACCTTAAATCCTTCAGGTCTAATTCCAACAAATACTTCTCCGTTGGCTGATTTTGCAGTTGCAATCGGCACACCATTTACATGTATTTTTTTGTTTTTGATTTCACCATTTAAAATGTTAATTGGTGGCGTTCCTAAAAACTTTGCAACAAATAGGTTTTTGGGTTTATCATAAACATCTTGAGGTTCCCCAACTTGTTGTTTCTTACCTAATTCCATTAAAACAATTTCATCACTAATACTCATTGCTTCTTCTTGGTCATGGGTTACAAATATTGTTGTAATCCCTGTTTCTCTTTGAATTCTTTTTATTTCTTCACGAGTTTGTAATCTTAGACGTGCGTCTAAGTTAGATAACGGTTCATCTAAAAGTAAAACTCGTGGTTTTTTTACGAGTGCACGAGCTATCGCAACACGTTGTTGTTGCCCACCTGATAACTGTTTTGGTTTACGTTCCATTAATTCACCAATACCTACTAAATCAGCCATTTCTTGAGCTCTTACCAAGGCTTCTTGTTTTGGTACTTTGATGTTTTCTAATGGGAACATAATGTTTTGTCTTACAGTCATATGTGGATATAATGCGTAGTTTTGGAATACTAATCCTATTCCTCTTTCTTCTGGAGCCATATCAGTAACATCTTCGTTACCAAAGATAATTCTTCCTTCGTTTGGATTTAGCAATCCAGCTATCATATATAATGTAGTTGATTTACCGCACCCTGAAGGTCCTAATAGCCCAATCAGTTTTCCTGATGGGATGGTAATGTCTAAAGCATTAACAGCTATTGTTTCTGTTTTATCTTTAGCTTGGAAAATTTTAGTAATATTTTGTAATTTAATTTCCATTATATCTCTCCTAAAAAATATTCTTTTTTAACATTTAATTATACTACATTCTCGGGTATTTTTAAACACTATTTTCGAAAATTTTCTTATCTATAAAAACAATAATTACATTACTTTTACTATGAAAAAAAACATTAAAAAAGGCGTCAATACGCCTTTTTTCTTTATCCACCGATAATTCCACTTAGAGCACCTGAATCATACAGTACATACAATCCAGCTAGTACACCAACAATGATAATTATTTTTGATAACTTTTTCAAGAGTTCGAATAATCCGATAACTAATACAATTGCTACAACAATTAGCGCTATAACTTGTGTTACTACATCCAACCCTGTGAAGAAAGTGTATCCGTCTTCTAAATACCCTGCTAAACCTAGTTTATTATTAATTAAATCTAATAATGTCTCATAAAATGGTAAATCTTCTAAAAAACTCATACATTCCACCTCTTCTTCAAATTCTATCTATATTATAACAAAAAACATGTGTATAAATTATGAATTTTACAAAAAACTATAATTTTCTTCTTCCCTCTAGGGCTTTAATGATTGTTATTTCATCTGCATACTCAATATTACCCCCTGCAGGTATTCCATGAGCAATGCGAGTGACAAGTATCTTTGTTGGCTCCAATAAACGAGAAATATACTGTGCAGTTGTTTCTCCTTCATTGTTAAGATTTGTTGCTAAGATTACTTCATTTACTCGTTCATCCTTTAGTCTTTCAAGTAAGGATTTCAAGTTGATATCATCTGGTCCAACACCATCACTTGGGGAAATCACTCCATTTAGGACATGATACTGTCCATGGTACTTGTTTGTTCTTTCCATCGCAATAATGTCTTTTGCTTCTTCTACAACAATGATTTTTTCATGAGTTCTTGATTCATCTTTGCATATATAACATGGATCTGTGTCTGTTATATTCCCACAAATAGGACATTCAAAAATGTCCTCTTTGATTTTTAAGTATGCTTCAATAATTTCATCAATTGATTCATCTGTCATTCTATTTACTGTATATAAAGCATATCTCTCTGCGGTTTTTTTTCCTACACCGGGATATTTCCGCAAGGCTTCTATTAGTTTATCTATCGCTTCGGGGTATCTCATCAAATCACGCCTTTAGAATAGTCCTGGCATTCCTCCACCAGTAAATTGTGACATTACACTTTCTGTTTCGTCATCAATTTTGTTTATGCAGTCATTTACTGCAGCTATAATTGTATCCTCTATCAATTCAATATCATCTGTTGTTTCTAGTGCGGTTGGATCAATGGTAATATTTTTCATTCTTTTATCACCAGTAAATTCAACTTTTACCGTATTCCCACCAGCTGAACCATAAAAAGTAGAAGCTTCTAGTTCTTTTTGAGCATTTACCATGTCTCGTTGCATTTTTTGTAGTTTTTTTATCATTCCTGGATTCATTTTTTATCACCTTTCTTTACGACTACCGAGCTTGAACCGAATATATTCATCGCATCTTTAACACTATCTGGTGTTAAATCATCCATTTCTTTTGCGAAAATTGGAATTTCTTTTAATGCTGGATGGTTAATTGGTGTTAGCTTTATATATGTGTCTTTGTTTTCTTTCCATTTTTTAATAAATTCTTGGCTTTTCGCTTCCCAAATAGATTGAGGTAAGGCAAGGTAATCTATTTCTGTTTCATAAAAATCACTAAGTATTTTTCTTATTTTTTCTTTTACATCTGGCTTCATCATACGATTACATAAAGATGCGTTTGAATATTGAATAATAACCATCTTACCATTTGTCGCAACAACTCTTCCTGTGGTAATAGACTTAGCATAAGATAGGTCTTCGGGACTAACAAATCTTTCTATATCAAACCATCGTTTATTCATTTGGATTTTAAATTCACGATTACCGTTATTTAATATGTCTTCAACATATCTTATATCGTATGTTTTGTATGGTTCTTCTAATACAATTTCTTCCTCTTTTACTGGTTCTGGCTCTAAAGCAAACAAATCAACTGTTGCTTCTTTTTTATCCACAATCTCTTCTTTTACTTCTGTTTTTTCGTTAACAGCAGGTTCCAATTCCTTTTGTTTTGAATCTTTTGATAACTCTGTTATTGTTGCTTCTTTTGGATTGTCGGATAAAATTATATCTTTTGCATTATCCTCTTCTGGTTCTATTTCAAGATATGCCTCTTGTTTTTGTTGTTCTTGTGCTTTTTCTATCAATTGTGGGGTAAAATCAATATTGTTTATTTCATCACGTAATAAATTGATTTCCTCCTTTAAGGATAAAATCTCATTTTCAAAGATGATTTCTTGTTTTTCTACTTTATCTACCATCTTAATTAAAGCCAATTCCATAAACAATTTTGCGTTGGTAGACCATTTCATATCGTTTTGTGCCTTATTTAAAACGTCGATGTAGAAAAATGTTAAATTATTGCTTAGTTTGTTTGATAATTCTATAAAATCCTTGTTTGAAAAAATAATTTGATCCTCATCACTAATATTCGTATTTTTGAATACTAATAAATCTCTGTAAAACTTAATCATATTTTCTACTAACCGTGGTGCTTCCTTACCTAATGTGATAAGGTCATCCAGTTGCTTAATTGCTTCAACTGAGTTGTTTAGGTATATAGATTCCGCAATTTTTAGTAGTTTTTCATTTGAAACAGTTCCTTTAATTGCATGAACATCATCTACAGATACTTTTTTATCTGTGTATGATTCTACTTGATCTAGTAAGCTAATCGCATCACGCATTCCGCCTTCAGCACTTTCGGCAATTACTTTTATAGCTTCTTTAGAAATATCAATGCTTTCTTCTTCAATAATTGTATTAAGTCTTCCAATCATCTCAGGAACACTTACACCTCTAAAGTCAAATCTCTGACATCTTGAATGAATTGTTGCCGGGATTTTGTGTGGTTCTGTAGTAGCTAAAATAAATATTACATGTTTTGGAGGTTCCTCAAGTGTTTTAAGCAGTGCATTAAATGCCCCAGTACTTAACATATGGACCTCATCTATAATATATACTTTGTATGTTCCCACACCTGGAAGGTATTTTACTTTATCTCGAATCTCTCTAATCTCATCTACACCATTATTACTTGCAGCATCAATTTCAATAACATCACTTATTGTATTATTGTCAATTCCACGACAAATATCACACTCGTTACATGGGTTTTCAACTGGTGCTTTCTCACAATTCACTGCTTTCGCAATGATTTTTGCGATAGACGTTTTCCCTGTCCCTCTTGGACCACTAAAAAGATAGGCATGAGCTATCTTATTATTTCGTAATGCATTCCTAAATGTTTTTGTAATATGTTCTTGTCCTGCAATTTCATCAAAATCAGCAGGTCGATATGTTCTGTATAGTGCCTTATATGCCATTGTACCACCCCATAATTTGTTTCAGTCGTGCGTAATTCTATTATAAGATAAAAAGACTATTTTTGGTAGTCTTTTCCTTGATTTCCCATCATTTTCTTTGTATCTTCAATTACTAATTCTAATGCTTTTGATTCATTTGTGTTCGATTTGAATTTTTTTGATATGTATTTAAAATTCAATTCATCCTTTTCTCCGTCTTCATAGATTGTAAAGCACTGATGTAAGGTTTTTTGGAATCGTTCGTTTTCTCTTAATCTTCTAAAATCTTCAAGTGAGAATCCTTCTATTTCATTAACTCTTTTCGCTGCAGACTCTAGAAATACTTTGTATCTATCTTCTTTCTTTACAGGTTTTCTTTTATGCATAAGTTTATCCATAATAAGATCCATTACATAAAGCAATGAGATAAAAATTAAGGGCATGTATAGAATAGTTGCTAATAAACTATAATCTACTGCGTTTGCTCTAATAAAGAGAACTGCTAAGTATAACGAATACACTCCTAGCACAATAATAAATGTTCTAATGTATGATTTTAAGCTTCTATTACGTTTCATAAATAATCACCTAGTAGCATTATACAACAAAATTATTAATTATGATATAATGAATTAGGTGATAATTATGATGAATGATACAATTGTAGCAATTTCTACCGCTTTGGGACAAGGAGCAATAAGTATTGTTAGGCTTAGTGGTGATAATGCAATCGAAATAGCAAATACGATATTCAAAGGAAAAGACTTAACTAAAGCAAAAAGTCATACAGTCCATTATGGCCACATTGTTGATAAGGATAAAGTGATTGATGAGGTAATGGTTACAGTTTTTAGAGGGCCAAAATCTTTTACTACTGAAGATATTATTGAAATCAACTGCCATGGTGGTGTTTTTGTAGCCAATAAAATACTAGAATTAGCCTTGATTAAAGGTGCAAGAGCTGCAAATCCAGGTGAATTTACAGAACGAGCGTTTTTAAATGGTCGTATAGATCTTACGCAAGCAGAAGCTGTCATGGAAATTATTGAAGCAAAATCAGATATGAGTTTATCATTAGCTAAT
>JBFFKS010000080.1:0-6600 GCA_041555275.1 Xianfuyuplasma sp.
AAACAAGAATTTTTCTTAAAATACTATAAATAAGCCATTTCCTAAAAATATTTATTACAAATTACTAATTATTTATGATATAATAAATTAACAAGTTAATTGGGGGTATCTATAATGTTTGAATCAATGGATAATTTTAATCAAAAACCTACAATTAAAGTAATAGGAGTTGGAGGTGGCGGAGGAAACGCTGTGAACCGTATGATCGAAAATGAGGTTCAAGGTGTTGAATTTGTTGCAATTAACACTGACGCACAAGTATTAAGACTTTCAAAAGCTGATACAAGAATACAAATTGGTAAAATGCTAACGCGTGGACTTGGTGCAGGAGCAGATCCAGAAATTGGACGAAGAGCTGCAATCGAAAGCGAAGATGAAATACGTGAATTACTAAATGATACCGACATGGTTTTCATAACTGCAGGTATGGGTGGTGGGACCGGAACAGGTGCCGCACCAGTAATCGCTCGAATCGCTCGTGAATGTGGATGTTTAACAATTGGAATTGTTACAAAACCATTCAGTTTTGAAGGACGTAGAAGAGTTGCAACAGCACTAGAAGGTCTAGATGCGTTGAAACCTTATGTGGATACATTAATCGTTGTGCCAAATGATCGTTTACTTTATATTGTTGATCGTTCTACATCAATGTTGGAAGCATTTAGAGAAGCGGATAAAGTTTTACGTCAAGGGGTTCAAGGTATCGCTGAAATTATCACAGTGCCTGGACTTATTAACGTAGATTTTGCTGACGTTAAAACCGTAATGAAAGATAAAGGTACTGCATTAATGGGTATCGGTATTGCTAGTGGTGAAAATCGCGCAATTGAAGCTACTAAAAAAGCAATTCATTCCCCATTACTAGATGCAAATATAGATGGTGCCACAGATGCAGTTGTAAATATTGCTAGTGGTGTGGACATTGCACTATGGGAAGTTAACGAGGCAGTTGAAGCAATACAAGCTTCTAGCTCAACTGAAATTAACATCATTTATGGTGCTACTGTAAATGCTGATATAAAAGAAGAAATTATCGTTACAGTTATTGCTACTGGATTTGATGAAAATAAATCTGTTGATTTAAGTAATCTAGGTACTGGTAACTACGCAGAATATCACGAAGAAGAAGTTGTTAAAGAAGAAATTTCTGAAGATCCTCAAAACAAAAAGTCTAAACGTAACAAAAAGAAATTTGAGGAACCAGAACCTGAACCTGAACCTTCTAAAACAACAATCCCTTCTTGGTTAAAATCAAGATTTAAATAAGCGCATATTGCGCTTTTTTAAATATAAAGAGGTGTAAAAATGGAGAAAAAAATTTTTATCATTGGCTACGGAGTTTTTATGCTAGTTATCATCTTATTGCTAGTATTTATTAAAGATATGAATGATATGGTTCAAATGATCCTTGGGACGCTTGCTATTGTCACAACGAGTATTTTTACCTATGCGAATCGGAAATGAAATTTTATACTGACAAAGTAAAAGCATCCATTAATAACAAAGACGTAACGATCGTAGCCGCGACGAAATATTTTAACCCATCAGAAATGATAGAACTTTATAATACAGGAATAAATCACTTTGGTGAAAACCGCGTTGATGCATTTTTAGAAAAGGAAAATGTCCTTCAAAATTATAATATAATCTGGCACTTTATCGGAACATTACAAACCAAAAAAGTGAAAAAGATGATTAATAAAATCGATTATTTACACAGTCTAAACACATTTAAACTTGCTGAGGAAATAAATAAAAGAAGAACCTCACCACTTAATTGTTTTATCCAAGTTAATATAAGCGATGAGGAATCAAAGCATGGGTTTAATCTAGATGAAGTTATTCCATTCATCGAACAAGTTAGTACTCTTAAAAACATTAAAGTAATTGGATTAATGGGGATGGCAGAGTTAACGGACAACAAAGAGGTTATTCATAAGGAATTCACAAAACTAAATGTACTTCAAAAAAATATATTTGAGTCACTAAATATTGAGATTAAAGACTTATCTATCGGTATGAGCAATGACTACCTAATAGCTTTAGAGCATAATGCAACATTTTTAAGATTAGGTAGTGTATTATTCAAGAAAGAGGTGTAATTATGGCAAAAAACAAAAAAGCAATTGATCGTGTAACTTTCACAAAAATGGGTAAAGATACAGATGTATTTAAACTCAGTGATAAACTTTTAGTTGGTACCCCACTAATTGTAAATTTCGAGGATTTTAATGACATCGAATCAAATAAGGTTATTACTTTTTTAAGTGGTGTGACTTATGCAATCGATGGAGAAATAGAAATGATTCAATCAAAAATATTTTTGTTTGCTTCAAAGCAAGATTATAAAGATGGTTCATTGCGTAAATTTGTAAAGGAATATAAGGATAATTAATGATTTCTATTTTTCTTACAGGTCTATACTGGGTACTTAATGCATACTTATACGTCTTACTGTTTTATATTATTGGGAGTTGGATTCCTGAGCTAAGAAGAACTAGTATCTATGATGTTGTTCGCCGTTTAGCAGATCCATATATGAGAATATTTAGAGGTTTACTCGTATTTGGACAAATGGACTTCACACCAATTTTAGGATTTATGTTGCTTCGATTTATCATCTCTGGTCTATTAAGAGCAATATACATCTTTGGCTAATGATTACTTTTATAGATAAACTAAAGAATATAATTGCGAATAAAAAACCTGTTCATACTAAATTTCTTACTTCCACTGAACAAGCACAACTAACAAGCTACTTAAAAGATAAGTCCATCCTCAAACTTGATGGTGGATATCCTGATTCCGAGTTAAAAAGGGCAAACTTCTATTGTAATGAAGATATTATGATAACTTGCTTTAAAATACATTATAATAAGAAATATCTAACATTGACACATCAAAACATTCTCGGAACACTCTTGTCTTTATCGATAACAAGAGATTCCATAGGGGATATTCTAAGTGAAGATGGAATATTCTTTGTTATTTCAGAGTTAAGAGAGTACATTCTCAAAGAACTCACTATAATTTCAAATGTAAAAATCGAATTAGAAGAAATAAACGGAAGTAATGTAAAACGACATATAAAACTAAAAGAGACAATATCATCTATTGATTCATTACGTTTAGATTTAGTTGTTAGCAAGATATGTAAAATATCGCGAAAAGAAAGTAATGTTTTTATTGAAAGTGATCTCGTTAAAGTGAATCATGTTATTGTAAATAAAAATACAAAATTAATTGGTGATAATGATATCCTCTCAATCCGTAAATACGGTCGTTTCATAATCCTTGATACATCAAAAACATCAAAAAAAGGTAAAATTATTATGAAATATGGTAAATTTACTTAAAAAGGGTTGTATTTTACTTTTAATTTGTTACAATAATTGCATATATAAATCAATGATTAGGACAGGTATTTAGTAACGTGTTTTATACAGAGACCAAGATAAGCTGAAAACTTGGAAAACATTATTAAATATATCACCTATGAGTTATAATCTGAATAAAGTAAGATTATACGTATCTCTGCGTTAAAGAGATAAGTGCCTAGCAATAGGAACTAAGGTGGTACCGCGGATTTTTATAGTTCGTCCTTATTTTAGGACGGACTTTTTTTATTACTAAAGGAGTGAAAAAAATGGCAAATGATTATAAACAAACATTGAACATGCCTAAAACAGATTTCCCAATGCGTGGAAACTTAGGTAACAACGAACCATTAATGCAAAAAGAATGGGAAGAACTTGATCTTTACAATTTAAGATTAAAGAAAAATGAAGGAAACAAAGAATACGTTCTTCATGATGGACCTCCCTACGCAAATGGAGATATTCATATTGGACATGCATTAAATAAAACACTTAAAGACTTCGTACTGCGTTACAAAAGTATGAGCGGTTTTTATACGAGGTATGTTCCTGGTTGGGATACTCACGGATTACCAATCGAAACTGCTTTGGTAAAAAAGAAAAAAGTCAAAAGACATTTAATCGAAAAAGTCGATTTTCGTAAGATGTGTGAAGACTATGCACACGAACAAGTTGAAAAACAAAAAAATCAGTTTAAAAGACTGGGTATTTTAGGTGAATGGGACAATCCATATATCACTTTACAACCAAGATATGAAGCTTCACAAATTCGAATTTTTGCTGATATGGCTGAAAAGGGATTAATTTTTAAAGGATTAAAACCAGTATTTTGGAGTCCTTCTAGTGAAACAGCATTGGCTGAAGCAGAAATCGAATACCATGATAAAAAATCACCATCAATTTATGTAGCCATGGACGCAGTGAATAAACAAGGTTTGCTAGAAGCGGATTTTAAATTCTTAATCTGGACAACAACTCCTTGGACAATCCCGGCAAACTTAGCAATCGCTGTTGGTGATCAACTACATTACTCATTTGTTAAGGTCAACGATTCAATCATTTACCTAGTTGGTTCTGATTTGGTAAAAGAACTAACAGATTTATTAGAATGGGACAAAGTAGAACTATTAAAAGAAGTAAAAGGAATAGAATTAGAAAATATGACTTACAAACATCCCTTATATGATCGTGTTAGCCCTATCGTTTTAGGACACCACGTATCAACCGATGGTGGAAGTGGACTTGTTCACACTGCTCCAGGACACGGAGAAGATGACTTTATGATCGGCCAAAAATATGGTTTAGAAACATTATGTCCTGTTGATTCAAAAGGATATATGACTGCTGAAGCAGGCCAATATGAAGGGCAATTCATCGAAGATTGTAATAAAAGTGTTGTACAAGATCTAGATGAACTTGGTAACTTAATCAAAATGGTAGAAATCACTCATAGTTACCCACATGATTGGCGTACTAAAAAACCAGTTATCTTTAGAGCAACACCACAGTGGTTTGCTTCAATAGAATCTTTAAAAGAAGATATGTTGCGCGAGGTTAAAGGTGTTGAATGGTATCCTAAATGGGGAGAAATCCGCATGGAGAATATGATTAAAGACCGTCATGCATGGTGTATCAGCCGTCAAAGAACTTGGGGTGTTCCAATCCCAGTATTTTATAATGAAGATGGATCAGAAATTCTTGATAGAAACGTTATTAACCATGTAGCTGACATCTTTGAAAAAGAAGGCGCAAATGCTTGGTATTCAAAATCAGCAAATGAATTACTACCAAAAGGTTATACAAATCCAGCTAGTCCAAATGGTAATTTTACAAAAGAAACGGACATTTTAGACGTTTGGTTTGATAGCGGAACATCACACCATGGTGGAATGAAGGATTTTGGTCTTCCATATCCAAGTGATTTATATTTAGAAGGAAGCGATCAATACCGTGGATGGTTCAATAGTAGTTTATCAACTGGTGTTGCCCACACAGGAAAATCACCATACAAAACATGCTTAACTCACGGATTTGTTCTTGATAAAGATGGACGAAAAATGTCTAAATCAATTGGTAATGCTGTTGATCCTTTAAAAATCATGAATCAAATGGGTGCTGATATTTTACGTCTATGGGTTGCCAGTGTCGATTACCAAAGTGATGTAAAAATCAGTAACGATATGATGAAACAAGTTAGTGAATCATACCGTAAAATAAGAAATACATTTAAATTTATGTTGGGTAATTTAAGAGATTTTAATCCTGCTGTAGATACAGTGCCTTTTGAAGAACTTGGTGAAGCTGATAAATACTTATTGATGAAGTTAAACAATGTTGTAAAAGAGACCTTATATCGTTATGAACATTTTGAGTTTGATGCAGTCTATAGAGAAATTACAAATTTTGTAACAAGAGAATTAAGTGCATTCTATCTCGATTTTACAAAAGATATTCTGTACATCGTTAAAGCAGATGATAAAGCACGAAGAAGTATTCAAACTGTACTTCATGAAGCAACATTATCATTACTTAAACTCTTAACACCATTCTTACCTCATACAACTCATGAAGTTTACTTATATTTGCCGCATCACGAGTTTAGCAACATGTATTTGGAAGATATGCCAAAAGTAAAAGAAATGGGTAATGAAGACTTATATAACAAATATGAAAGATTTATGCAAGTTAGAGATAATGTGTTAAAAGCACTAGAAGAAGCTCGTAATAAGCAAGTTATCGGGAAATCATTTGGGGCAAAACTTACATTATATCCTGAAGGTGATGTTAAGGAATTACTAGAAAGCCTAAATGTTAACTTAGGACAAATATTTATCGTCTCACAATTTGAAATAAAAACTGGTGAAGGTGAATACAAATTTAATAACTTAAGTATTGATGTTGAAAAAGCCACAGGTGATACTTGTGATCGCTGTTGGCAAGTAGTAGAACATACACACGATGGTTTGTGTCATCGATGTGAGGATATTTTAAAATAAAAAGTCTGATTTTTCAGACTTTTTTGTTATAATAGTGACAGGATGTGATTTATATGAAAAAAATAATAGCAATAATTGCTGTATTTGCAAGTGTATTTGTATTAAGTGGTTGCTCTCCGCAACCTTTTAAAGCTCCTGTTGGTTCTGTTTTTACGGAATCAGATACAATATATTTTGATTATAACAATGGATTAGCTACTGAGAGACTATTTGAATACAATTTTAGT
>JBFFKS010000081.1:0-6568 GCA_041555275.1 Xianfuyuplasma sp.
CCCCTCAAGATAATCAGGGCTTGCCTCTCCAATTTCATAATTGATATTATGCACTCCTGAAATAGTAGGTGCAGTTATATCTGGATCTGGAGTTTCTTCTTTTTCAACACATTCTCCATTTTCCTCTATTTGATTGTCTGTACAGTTTAGTTCTTCTTCAGTAGGATTACATCCTAGAAGGGTTAATGTAAATACTAAACTTATAAGTAGTAGTAAAAACTTCATTGTTACACTTTTTCTCATTTTCATTTTTCAACTATCCCTCTCTTTTTTTTATTTTGCAATTCTTTATTCCCTTATTTTTTTATTCAGTGCGTGGATAACTGATTATTTTGCTCAACCATTGAGTAAACAAAAAGCTAGCAGAAGGCTAGCTTTTTGTTTGTATTATCCCTTATCTAAGTACACCAGTCCTTAATCTTTCTGGAGTATTCTTTGTTGTTATTATTCTATCCTAGCGAGTGCAAATAATGTTGTGTGAGTATCTGCAGTATCTTTAGGACTTGAATAAAAATTTACTAATTCAGTTATGATTTTTTAAGAATTCTTTTCGGCTATCCTATGTCATATGTAATTTATCGTAGTTTGATAGTTCTTTCTTTTCATATATACTTTACATTATAAGTCGAACATAAAAACACAACAAAAAGGTTAGTTTTTGTTGTGTTTAGCATGAGTGTAGTCTTGACATAACCCTAATAATTGTGGACACTAATTAAAAATAAACCACTAAAAAGCACAAGGATGCCTTATTTGTAGTTTATTCTAACTAAAGTATATCATAAAAATATTTTAGCATCAAGATGTAAATAGATAATGAATCCTATTTATAATACTTCATTATATATTCTTCTTCATTCTGATCGGTAACTACAAACCCTACTTTTAGATACGCTTTATACGACGCTATGTTTTCTTTTTCAACTGATAAAAGTATGAAGTCTTTCTGATAATTATACTTGTTGTAAGCAAAATTGATTCCTTCGAGGATGAAGTCTTTACTGAGTCCTTTACCGGTAAATTCAGGTTTCAAAGCCAAACCTATTTCAATATAATCATCTTTGAAATAGTACTCATATAAACCGATAAGTTGATTGTCTTTATATACAACATATCCATGACAACCTAGAGGGCCGATAACTTCTCCTGTTTTCTCATAATTTTCAAAGTATGGCGTCATATAGATATCTTTCATATGTCCGTTATATCTCCATGTTGTGATCTCTTTTACATCTTCGATTGTCATTCTATTAAATGTATAGTCCATAGTGTATCTCCTTATACTTGATGTATCTATTATACTATAGATTCCTCAAAAGGCATCTTTATAAAGACACCCTTTGTTACATCGAAATTGCACTGGGATAGACACTAAATTAATAATTACTGATTATATTTAGTTTGGTATTTTAAGATTTTGTTTTTGATTTGTTCTGAGAAATGCTCATCTAAGTCTTCCTCAGTTACGCTATATCCATCAATGATTAATTGAATTACAGATTTAGCGATATAGATTTCTCTTGTTTCTGGATCTTTTAAAGCATCCTCAAAACTAACTTCACTGTCTTTGTTTAAGCCTTCCATCATCGTTTTATAAATTCCATTATTTGGGCCTAATACTTCTTTTACTTTTAAGATGGATTTGATTGTCTTTGCTACTTCTTCAATATTAATTTTTTTATTCATTCGTTTTCTAAACTCTCCCGCATTTAAGATTTGATCAACCGTTACTTCTAAAATATCACTTAAGCTAAGCAAGATACTTGTATCTGGTAACGTTGTCCCCGTCTCCCATTTAGAAACTGCTTGAAAACTGATTTGTAGTTTTTCTGCTAGTTCCTTTTGTGTCAAATGCATTCCGATTCGTTTGCTTCTAATGTATTTTCCGATTTCGATGGTATTCATATCAATCCCTCCTTACAACTATATTATATAATCTTTTAATAAATTCAACAATAACTAGATAATTGAATTTATTCTATTTCTAGTTGAGTAGGAATTTACACTCCTTTTCTATAGAAACGTTACAAAAAATTATAAATAAGGATATTAAAAATATAGTAAATAAAGAAAGTAAAAAAAGTGTTTAGCACATACACACAATATCGTAAAAATTAGAGTATGAAATACATTATAAATGGCTAAATAGAGACGTTTAAATAGTTAGTATACCATACACTTCATGTCATCGAATTTGCTTGCTTTTAGCGCCTAAAAAATAGTATAATTTGACTGTGGTGCAAAAATAAAATTGCACAGAAAATTACAAATAAGAAAGGAAATATTAGAGTAGATTCTCTTACAGGAAATAACCATTACATTTCAAGAATTACATCCACAACAACGAATTTTTTCAATTAGACGGACGTGGAATCTATTTGTTTCAAATCTTATTCATACTAGGAGGAGACAAATGCAATTAAAAAAGATACTTGATAATTATCCAAAGAGGAAAGATTACTTACTAGAAATACTACTAGATTTAGATCAGGAAAAAGAGAACCATTTTATATCGGAAGAAGAAATCCAAAGAATCGGAAGTTATTTAAGTGTTAAAGATGCACATATTTGTAGCGTTATGTCATTTTATACACTTCTTTCAACAGAACCAAGAGGAAAATACATCATTCAAATTTGCAAGGACGTACCTTGTTATTTAAATGATGATTTTAACGTATTAGAAACCGTTAAGGATTTTTTAGGAGTAGATCTTGGAGAAACAACAAAAGATGGTTTATTCACAATTGAATTCACCGCATGTATCGCTTGTTGTGATGAATCTCCAGCTATGAGAATTAATGGAGAAACATACACGAATCTTACAAAAGGGAAAGTGATTACAATTATTGAAGGTATCCAAGAGGTAGAACAATGATACAGCGCAAGGAACTAACGCAACGCTTTGGGATTATTGATCCTTTAAGTATCACGGATTACTTAAAGAATCAGGGATACCAAATGTTACATCAAGTTTTAGAAATGAAACCAGAAGATATTATTGAGGAAATCACATTATCAAAAATTACCGGACGTGGAGGAGCAAACTTCCCTACAGGTAAAAAAATGAAAGGTTTTGCATCAGAGACCGGACAGAAATATGTAATTTGTAATGCTGATGAAGGAGAACCTGGTAACTTTAAAGATCGTTATTTAATGGAGAACGATCCGCATCAAGTAATTGAGGGTATGCTCATTAGTGCTTATGCAACAGGAGCAACCAAAGGATTCATCTATATAAGAGGGGAATACCAAAAGTCAATTCGAATCATGAAACACACAATAGAAGAAGCAAAGAAACTAAATTTTTTAGGAACAGACATCTTTGGTACTGATTTTTGTTTTGACATTGAAATAAGAAGAGGTGCTGGAGCATATGTTTGTGGGGAAGAGTTTGCATTAATTGAATCAATTGAAGGTAAACCAGGTCGTACAAGAGTAAAACCACCCTATCCATCAGAAGTTGGAGTTTTTGGCAGACCAACATTAATCAACAATGTGGAAACATTTTGTAATCTGCCATTCATTCTAAAAATAGGTGGGGCTGAATATAACAAAATAGGATCAAGTTTTGCGACAGGTACAAAACTAATTAGTTTATCAGGGAGCGTTAAAAACAAAGGATTATACGAAGTACCCTTTGGTACTACAATAAGAAAAGTAATTGAGAAATTAGGAAATGGTGTCAAAGATAATAAAACATTAAAAATGGTTCAATTAGGTGGGGCATGCGGTGTCATTATTCCCCCACGTCTTTTAGACATGGATATCGACAATGAAGCGTTTGAAATCTTTGATACAAAAATGGGTGCAGGAGCAATCATCGTAATCGATGATTCCAAAGACCTATTTGATATCATTTTAAGAAACATGGAATTTTTCCAACACGAATCATGTGGTAAATGTACACCATGTCGTGAAGGCCATATCCAAATCGTAAATTTAATTAAGAAGTTTGTGAATTACGAAGCAACGATAAAGGACTATCAGTCTCTTGAATCTCTTGCGAAAGTGATTCATGAAACCACACTATGTGGATTGGGACAAGCATCTCCTACATCGATTCTCTCAACGATGGAATACTTCAAAGCAGATTATACAAATCGTATCAAGGAATCATACGAGAGGGGGAATATAAGTGGTTAACGTAATCATTAATGGTAGAGATGTAGCTGTTGAGGAAAACACTTCAATCTTAGAAGCAGCACAAAAACTAAACATCAATGTCCCAACCTTATGTCACTATCCCGATTTACACATTAATAGTGAATGTCGCATCTGTGTAGTAGAAATAGAAGGGTATAGAGGATTAAAAACATCTTGTTCTACTCCGGTTAGAGAAGGAATGAACATTAAAACAAATTCTCCAAAAGTATTAAATGCTAGAAAAACAATTACAGAATTAATTCTTTCAAACCATGATGCAAAATGTACATCATGTGTTCGTAATATGAGTTGTGAGTTGCAATCTTTAGCGAACAACTTAGGGATTGATGAAAATAGATTTGAAAATGTCTTACATAAAGTAGAGATAGATGATCATAACCCATCATTAGTAAGAAACGCCAACAGATGTATCAAATGTGGTAGATGTGTTGACATATGTAAAAGTGTTCAGAGTATGCATGTTTTAGACTCAATGGGTCGAGGGCATGATATGGAAATCAGACCAGCATTTGGCAAATATCTAAGTGATGAATTTTGTACATTCTGTGGACAGTGTGCAAACGTATGTCCTGTTGGAGCAATCGTTGAAAAAGATAATACCGATGTAGTTTGGCAAAAATTACATGATCCTAATGTCCATGTAATGGTTCAAATAGCCCCAGCAGTTAGAGTGTCAATTGGTGAAGAAATCGGGTTAAGTACAGGACTAATTAGTAACGGAAAATTAGTAAGTGCAATGAAACACCTAGGATTCAACAATGTATACGATACAAACTTTACCGCAGACTTAACAATATTAGAAGAAGGTACAGAGTTAATCTCACGTATCAAAAATGGTGGTGTTTTACCACTAATGACTTCTTGTTGTCCTGGTTGGATTAACCTCGCAGAACAAGAATACCCAGAAGTATTACCAAACATCAGTAGTTGTAAATCACCACAACAGATGTTTGGAACGTTAGCCAAAACATATTTTGCGAATAAGACAGGTAGAGATCCTAAAGATATCTATGTAGTATCGGTAATGCCTTGTACAGCCAAAAAATATGAAGCAGCAAGAGATGAAATGTCAGCTGATGGAAAACATCCCGATGTTGATATTGTTCTAACCACAAGAGAACTGGGTAAAATGTTTAGACAAATGGGTATTGATTTTGATCATATCCAAGATGTCGAATTTGATAACCCATTTGGTATAACTACAGGAGCAGCTGCTTTATTTGGTGCTACTGGTGGTGTAACAGAAGCTGCACTTCGTACTGTTTACGAAGTTGTAAATAATGAACCATTAGACAACCTTGATTTTCACGATGTACGAGGACTAGAAGGAATCAAGGAAGCCGATGTTAATCTTGGAGGTACAATGGTAAAAGTAGCGGTATCTCATAGTTTGTCAAACGCAAGAACATTAATCGAAGAAGTAATTGCCGGTAAATCACCTTATGCCTTTATTGAAATCATGGCTTGCCCTGGTGGCTGTATTGGTGGTGGAGGACAACCTTACGGTACAACCAACGATGTCCGTCTAGAAAGAATTGCCTCAACCTATACAATTGATGGAGCAATGGTATATCGTAAATCTCATGAGAATCCAGCAATCAAAGCTCTCTACAAAGAGTATCTAAAAGAACCAAATAGTAAAAGAGCTCATCAATTATTACACACAGAATATTTCTCGAGAAATTAATTTAAAAAGCACTTTGCATAAAGTGCTTTTTTGTTTCTGTTAGCTGCTTAAGGTCGTATCCAAAGATATGAAGAAGTATTTCTTTTTTGTCACAAATTTTGATATAATATTAGAGAAGGAAAGTTGCAGGTCGTTTTTTTATGGCCAAAATTACATGAAAAAGGTGGAAACTATGAAGAGATATTTATTATTAACAATTGTATTTATGTTTTTATTATCAGGATGTGAAAAAGAAATTGTAGATACGGAAGCCCCATTTTTTAATAATATGCCTTATGATATTGAAATTGATGAGGGCGAGACTCTTGATTTACTAGAGTTAGGGTTAACAGCTTACGACATTAATGTTGATCCAAAGGTGGATGAGTTAATTGAATTAACTGATTTGATTCGTGTAGATATTCAAGACACTTCAGTTTTATCAATTGGTACACATCTCGTAACATTCTCAGTAGAAGATGCATCTGGAAACATTGGAACACAGATACTGAATATCATTGTTAATGATGGAACACCACCTGTTTTAGAGGTAAAACCTGAATGTGAGTTTGTCATCTCTATTGGTGAAGATCTATCAAACATTGCTGATTGCTTTGTTGTAACTGACAATGGTGATCAAAATGAATTGATTGAAGGAAATTTCATACTTGATACTAGTGTTTTAGATTCAAGTATTGCTGGTACATATACTATCTATATAGATTATGCTGATACTAG
>JBFFKS010000082.1:0-6558 GCA_041555275.1 Xianfuyuplasma sp.
TATATGATGAAGATGATGTTGAAATTGAAACCATTATCTTAGATTATTCATATCAAACAGATGCAGATAAAGCAGATGAAGGAATATTATATAGTATTACTTATAATGGTATTGAAAATAAAAGTCCCACTGTCAAAGTATGGAATAAGACATTTCTACTAGGTACTGACATTAATGGTAGAGATTTACTATCTCGCGTTATGTACGGGACTGGGATTTCACTAAAAATCGCTTTAGTAGCTGCAGCGATAAACTTCTTTGTTGGAGTTATGTTTGGTAGTATCTCTGGGTTCTTCGGAGGAGCAGTTGATAACGTTATGATGAGAATCGTTGACATCATAAACTCAATTCCACTACTTCTATATGTAATTCTATTAATGGTAGTTTTACAAGATAGTGACTTTGAACAAAATGTCCTAAATAGACTCTTTGAGGAAGAAGGACTTGGAACAATAATTATCGCATTAATCAGTGTTTATTGGGTTGGTATGGCGCGTCTTGTAAGGGGACAAATGTTATCTCTTAAAGAACAAGAATACGTACTAGCCGCAAGAACAATGGGTGTTTCTAATTATAAAATTATCACAAAACATTTAGTACCAAATGCACTCGGTCCAATTATCGTTACATTAACAATGATGATCCCTGCTGCAGTATTCACCGAAGCATTCTTGAGTTTTATCGGTCTTGGTATTGACGCTCCTGGAGCATCTTTAGGAACACTAGCTTCTGATGGAGCAAGTTTATTTGCTACATACCCGTATCAATTACTTATACCTTCATTGGCTATCGCATTCATGATGTTATCATTTAACTTTTTGGGTGATGGTTTAAGAGATGCACTAGACCCAAGGTTAAGAAAAGGTTAGGTGAAGATAAATGAATAATAATATGCTAGAAATAAAGAACTTAGAAACCTCATTTTTTACTCATCTAGGTGAAGTAAAAGCAGTACGTGGTGTTACATATAATCTAGAAAACCAAGGAATTTTAGGTATCGTTGGTGAATCAGGTAGTGGTAAAAGTGTTACTTCTCTGTCAATCATGCAACTAGTTGAGTCTCCAGGTAAAATCAAAAATGGTGAAATCATATTTAACGGTACCAACTTATTAGATTTAACTGAAAAAGAGATGCAAGATTTACGTGGTAGTGAAATTTCTATGATTTTCCAAGATCCAATGACTTCAATAAATCCTGTATACACTGTTCAAAATCAAATGGTAGAAGTTATTAGACGTCATATGAGAATAACAAAAGATCAAGCGCTTGAAGAAGCTGAATTGATTACAGATCAAGCAAAAAAAGAAAAAGAAATCGAAAAAATAAATAATGGTATCACAAGAAAATATTCAAAAAAAGAAGCGATTGATCGCGCTATTAAATATTTAAAACTTGTAGGTATTCCAGAACCAGAAGAAAGAATCAAACAATATCCACATCAATTTTCTGGTGGTATGAGACAAAGAGCGTTAATCGCAATGGCATTATCTTGTGAACCTAAGCTACTTATCGCAGATGAGCCTACAACAGCGTTAGATGTAACCATCCAAGCGCAAATATTAGACTTACTTAAAAACATACAAAAAGAATTAGGTACCTCAATCATTTTTATCACACATGATTTAGGTGTTATCGCTGAAATATGTAAAACTGTAGTTGTAATGTATGGTGGGATGGTAATGGAAAGAGGAACAGTAAATGAAATCTTCTACTCTCCACAACATCCATATACAATTGGTTTACATCAATCGATTCCGAAAGATATTGTAGGTAAAAAATCAAGATTAGTCCCTATCGATGGTTCTCCACCAGACTTAATGAGTCCACCACCTGGTTGTCCATTTAGTCCAAGATGTAAACATGCTATGCAAATATGTATTGAAGAACCAGCACCACTATTCAAAATTACAGATACACAATATTCTGCATGTTGGTTGCAAGACAAAGACGCACCTGATACTCCTGGTTTTACTAGATCTGGAGGTGCTAAATAATGAATGATAAACAAGTACTATTAGATGTAAGAAATCTAAAAAAACACTTTGTTATCAAGCGTAGTTTCTTCGGGAAAGTAGAAAAAACAGTTCACGCAGTTGATGACATTAGTTTCAAAATCTTCAAAGGTGAAACATTTGGACTAGTAGGTGAATCTGGTTGTGGTAAATCAACTACAGGTAGAACAATCATCGACTTATACAAAAATACAGCTGGTGAAGTGTACTTCAACAATAAGTTATCATCTATTGGGCACGAGGAATATACTTTACGTATTAAAAACTTGAAAAAGGAAAGAAATGCCGCTGTAAAAGAAGCTCAAGTAGACCAAAAAGATACTGTTAAAGAGGGGTACAACATAAAACTTGATGCCTTAATACAGGAATATAAAGTAGCAAAATCAAGACAATCTGAAGCTTATACAGATCCAAAAGATATTCAAATGATATTTCAAGATCCTTATGCTTCATTGAATCCTCGAATGACAGTAACAGAAATTGTTGCTGAAGGAATCAAAACACATAAACTACTTTCTGGTAATGATATTAACGAAAGAGTATACAGTTTATTAGAAAGAGTTGGATTGAAAAGAGAACATGCATCACGTTATCCACACGAATTTAGTGGTGGACAACGTCAAAGAATTGGTATCGCTAGAGCATTAGCTGTTGATCCAGATTTAATTATTTGTGATGAACCAATTAGTGCACTTGATGTTTCAATTCAAGCACAGGTAGTAAATATGCTTGAAGATTTACAACAAGAATTAGGATTAACATACTTATTTATTGCCCATGATTTATCAATGGTTAAATATATAAGTGATCGTATTGGTGTAATGTATTTAGGTAAATTAATGGAAGTTGCAGAAAGTGACCCACTATATGAGCGTCCACTTCATCCATATACTCAATCATTACTATCTTCAATACCGCTTCCTGATCCAGAAGCAAATCTTGTTAGTGAAAGAATTGTACTTGAAGGAGATGTCCCAAGTCCAATCAATCCAAAACCTGGATGTCGTTTCGCAACAAGATGTCGTTTCTCTAAACCTGAATGTGAAAAGACAGACCCAGTACTTGAAGAAGTATTACCGGGAAGATTTGTCTCATGTCACTTCGTAAAAGAAATCAATAAATTGTAATAACCATGGGATTAACATCTTGTGTTATTAATAAAAAATGAAAATGGAGGAGATTTAAATGAAAAAATTATTAGTTTTAGCAATTGCTTTATTTGCTGTCTTTGCACTAGCTGCATGTGGCAACGGAGATGGCGATTCAGAAGAAGTTGTTTTCAATTGGAATATTGGAGCAGACCCTAGAACATTAGACCCAGGATTAAATGGAGCTAGTGACGGTGGAAATGTAATCAATAATACATTTGAAGGACTTGTTCGAGAAAAAAATGGTGTAATCTCACCTGGTATGGCTACAGAATGGGTAGTTGCTGCTGATGGACTAAAAGTAACTTTCACAATGCGTGAAGATGCTAAATGGTCTGATGGTACAGCATTAAATGCTGATGACTTCGTACGTTCTTGGTTAAGAGGTATGGATCCTAGAAATGCCTCTGAGTATTCTTGGATTTGGGATTATACAAACGTAGTTGGAGCTGCAGATTTCGCATTCGCAGCATCTGAATCTACAGATGCTGAACTAGATGCTTTAGCAGCAGCTGTAGGTATCAAATCTTTAGATGGTGGAGCTAAATTAGAAGTTACATTAGTATCACCAACAGACTGGTTTGTAAGTTTAATGGCATTCTATCACTTCATGCCTGTGCCACCTGGTGCAAGTGTTGAAGGTGAAGGTGAATGGGCAAAAGATCCTGCAGAAGCAGTATCAAATGGACCATTTGTGTTATCAGCTTATACAGTTGGAGATGGACTTCAATTAGTTAAAAATGAAGAATATTGGAACGCTGAAGAAGTAGGAATCGACGTAATCGATGCAGTATTTATTGATTTAGAAACTACTGCTTATGCAAAATATTATGCTGGTGAATTAGATTTCATCCCTTCAATCCCTACTGCAGAAATTCCTGGATTAATGGCTACATCAGATGAATTCTATGTATTCCCATTATTAGGAACTTATTACATTAACTTCAACTTATCAGGATGTCCTGAAGTTGGTGGAACAAGAGACGTAGGAGACAGAGATAATTCTGTTCTATGTAACGTTAACTTAAGACAAGCTTTGGCTTTATCATTAGATAGAGATGCAATCACTGAAGCATTAGCTGCTGGACAAGTTCCTGCAGGTGGATTTATTCCTCCTGGATTTAGTGATGATGAAGGAAATGACTTCTATGATACTTCTAAAAATGATTCAGATATCGTAACTAATGACGGAGCATACGCTCAAGCTGTTACTTTATTCGCTACTGCTGCATCTGAATTAGGTTATAGTGTTGCTGAATTACAAGCAGTATTAGAAACTAAAGAGTATCGTCATAACACTTCAGATGCTCATAAACAAGTTGCTGAATTAGTACAAGAAATGTGGGCTTCAAATCTAGGCTTCACAATTCAATTAGGAAATGAAGAATGGGCTTTATTCCAAGTAGCTAGAACTGAAGGTAACTTCGACTTAGCACGTGGTGGATGGTTAACTGACTTTATGGATCCTTCTGGAATGCTCGGAATTTTCACTCCAGGTAACTCTTATAATGATCCAGATTACAACAATCCATTATTTGCTGCGCAAATTACTTTAGCTCAAGAATCTACTACATCTGCAGGTCACTTTGATGCTTTATATGCTGCACATGCAATATTCATGGAAGATATGCCTGTAATCCCAATTTACCATTATAACGATCAAATGATGGCAAAATCATACTTAAAAGGTTGGTCTAGATCAGTATTAGGATCTATCGACTTCTCAAGTGCATACATCGAAAAAACTGAATAATTAAATTCAGAAATTACTAAAATTAAAAAGACTAGATATCGGATTTTTATATCTAGTCTTTTTTTTGTTTATTTTTTTATTTAATTTAGTGTTGTTTGATTTTTACCTGATTGTTTTGAAATATACATTGCTTTGTCTACTCTAGAAATAATCTTATCTGTGTTATCGTTCTCTTTTGAGATTGTTACTCCTAAAGATATTGTTATGTACCCTACATTGTCATGTTCATATTTTTCAACTACTTTACGTATTTTTTCAGCTACTTCTAAAGTGTGTTCTTTGGTTGCATTAGGAATTAACAAGATAAACTCTTCGCCGCCCCATCTTGCAAAGATATCGGACTTTCTCAATGTTTTTGAAATGGTTGTTGCTAAAAATTGCAACACTTTATCGCCAACTTGATGTCCATATGTATCGTTTACTAATTTAAAATCATCGATATCAAATAATATTACCCCTACATTCTTATCAGAACGAAAAGCAGTATGTAAATATTTTTCAAAGAAATCATTAAATGCTCGTCTATTGTATAGTTGTGTTAATTCATCTACTCTGCTTATATTTATCAACTCTACTTCTAGTTTTTTTCGTCGCTCAATTTCTTTCTCTAGATTATACAGAGATGTTGTAGAGTGTTGTAGTGATTCAGATAATTTATTAAAATCGTTATAGAGATTACCAATCTCGTCAGTCCTATTGGTTGTAACCCTTTTTTCAAACTTTCCTGCCGTAAGTTCTTTAGTATGCACTGCAAGAACTTCAATTGGCTTTGTAAATCTTTCTCCAAAGAAAAATGTGAGTATCGATAAGATCATAATAAACGTACCACTAATCGCTAACGTTAGATAAATTGTATACATAATTAACTTGTTTGCTAAAGTTATGTCTAGGTAATATATAACCTTCCATTCTCCGCCTTCGTTCCCATTCACATGGTCTATTGAACTACTACTTCCTCCAAATATAGAATCCTCTTCTATATTATCCATATCAATATTGGTAATACCAAAATATTTTTCTCTTCCTTCAATAGTAATTTGTCCAGTTTGTGTCGAAGGGTTCTCAAGAAACGGTAAAAAGACTTCATTAATACTTGATTCAAGTGGTAGTACACCTTCTTTAGATATAATAACCCCATCTGGACGGACGATACTAAATTCACCTTTTCCAGCTACTTCATTCACATGAGCAACGTGGCCAATCAGCATTCCTGTTACCTTAACATTCATCTTTATAACACCTTGGAATTCTCCAGCATCATTATATATTGAATAAACCACTCCAAGAACTACTGCTCCAACCGATAAATCATATCCTCTATCATCAAAATAGATGACTGAATCCCCATCGTTATAGCTTCCTTGCCACCAGTATTTATGATCATGTTTTAACGTAGAAAGTTTTGATGTTGTAGCCATCGCAACCCCATATTTATTTGTCATAAATATTTCTCCAAATAAATCTGGTTCACCCTCTTGTATTTCTGAAAATGCTGTTGATGTTTCATTTGTCAGTAATTCTACTACCATAGAATCAGATTCACTTGCATCAATCCATTCATCATTTAAATCCAATATGGTCTGGATTCTCGTTGCTTCATCCATTACTGCATACTCCTGATTACTTTTCGCTAAAGCTTCTAAA
>JBFFKS010000083.1:0-6544 GCA_041555275.1 Xianfuyuplasma sp.
AGGATATATTGAAAAGAAAAACTTAACGCTTCGAAAAGCAGAAATTGATCGTTCAAGTAGGATGATTACCGGAGTGAAACGTTCTACAGGACAACATCCTGGAGGAATTGTTGTAGTGCCTAATTACAAAGAAATTAACGATATTACTCCTGTTCAATTCCCTGCAGATGATACATCTTCTTCTTGGCGTACAACTCACTTTGATTATCACAGCTTTGAAGATAATTTATTTAAATTAGATGTGCTAGGTCATGACGATCCAACAATGATTCGATTTTTAATGGACTATGTAAAAGAAAATCCAATCGATTTTCCATTTAGTGAAGCAACAGAAATTCCACTAGATGATCCCAATGTATACAAACTACTAAATAGTACTGAAGTTATAAATTTAACGCCTACTGACCTTAACAGCCAAGTTGCTAGTTTTGGGATTCCTGAAATGGGAACAAGTTTTGTACGGGACATGTTAACAGATTCTCGTCCAAAAACATTTGCTGATGTCGTAAAAGTATCAGGATTGTCTCACGGAACAGATGTATGGTTAAATAATGCCAAAGACTTAGTTACAGGAAAAACCAAATTTGGAAAAATCCCATTTAAAGATGTAATTGGGTGTCGTGATGATATCATGGTTTACTTAATTAAGAATGAAATGAAACCAGATATCGCATTTGAAATAAGTGAGTTTATTAGACGTGGTAGTGCACCAAAACAAAAAGATAAGTTGGAAGGATACAAGCTGATAATGCGTCAGCAAAATATTCCCGAATGGTACATTTGGTCTTGTGGACATATCAAATACATGTTCCCGAAAGCACATGCAACAGCATATGTTATGATGGCAATCCGTATTGCATGGTTTAAATTGTATAAACCTATTGTTTTCTATAGTGCATACTTTAGTAAACGTGCAAGTGATTTTGATGTATATGCCTTTATAGGTGGAGAATATGAAATTAATAAACGTATGGATGAAATTAGTGAAAAAGGAAACCGTAAAACAGACAAGGAATCAAGATTATATACTGTACTAGAAGTTGCTTTAGAAATGGCAAAACGAGGATTTAAGTTTAAGACAATTGATATTCAAAAATCACATGCCCGTGATTTCCTTATTGATGAAGACAATGTGAGTTTAATTCTTCCATTTATTTCTCTAGATGGATTAGGATTAAAAGCTGCAGAAAACATTGTCCAAAAACGTGAAGAAGATGGTCTTAAGACACGAGATGATATAAAAGCAATCCCTGGCCTATCTACAACAATTATTAAAAAACTTGATATGTTAGATTGTTTTGACAATATGCCAGACAACTCACAGATAAACTTGTTTAGCATGAAATAAAAAAGTAAATGGATTACTAAAAATATAGAATTTTAGGGAGTGATATTAATGATTAGATTTAGAGGGGAAAACCCAGTTTACAAACGAGTTAATTATGCAGATTCATATAGCGATACAGAAGCAACATATGGTGGAGTTGTTCAGAAGACAGCATTGCTTCTTGGAATAGTTGGAATAGTAGCATTATATTTCGCAAATTCACTTAATCTTACAACGATTACCGTTAATTTAATTTTACCGATAATTGCAGCGCCAATTATAGCAATTATCTCAATAATTGTTGTTCATAGGAATCCAAGTATTGCTTGGATAGGAAGTATTATATATGCAATTGCAGAAGGTGTTTTTCTAGGATTTATCAGTGCATTGTATGCTGCTTATTATGGCGGAGAAATTATTCAAATGGCACTACTAGGAACATTTGGTGTTCTTGGAGGTATGCTTTTCTTGTTTACAACTGGCGTTATTAGAGTTGGGACATTCTTTAAACGTTTTATGTATAGTGCATTAATTGGTTTGTTACTAACATCAGTCGTCTTTATGATTATTGTATTTGCAGCAGGTGTTTCTTTTGAGAGTTTCTATACTTTATATGTTGGGATTGCCGTGATTAGTACAATTATTTCCAGCTTATTCTTACTAATTGATTTTGATCGTATTCAAAACTATGTAGATTCTGGTGCAGGTAGAGAGTATGAATGGAGTTTAGCACTTGGATTAATTGTCACAATTGTATGGATTTACGTTGAACTTTTAAGATTAATATCTATCATTACAAGAAGATTTAGAAGATAAAACTTTGTTTGTGATAATTTTCTTCGTAATAAAAAATCACAAATAATAACTAGACATTCTTCACAGAAGAGAAATAAAATGAGTTTACCTATTGATTATTATTGAAAATATGGTATAAATACTATATATATAGAAATTGATGATGTGGAATTAGTACATAAAGACCTAGTTTTATAGAGAGAAGTATACCGGTGGAAGTACTTCATACTAACTTTAAAGAATTCATCCATATTAGAGGTGCTAATCACACCCGTTGTCAGCGTTAAATGACTTAAGGGCCTAGTTTGCTAGGAACCAAGGTGGTACCGCGGATTATTATAGTTCGTCCTTATTTTAGGACGGACTTTTTTTATAAAGTAAAGGAGTGACAAAATGAGCGTTAAAGATAAACTAGAAGAACTAAAGAATAATGCAAAAGAAGAAATCAAAATCGTTAAAAGTATCCACGAACTTAACGATGCAAAAGCTAAGTATTTAGGTAAAAAAGGTGCTTTTGCAGATATTATGAAATTAATGAGAGAGTTACCAAATGAAGAAAGACCTGTATTTGGAAAATTAACAAATGAGGCAAAACAGGTTATTCAAGGATACATTGATTCGCAAAAACAAGAAATTGAAGATGCGATAGTTAATGCACAACTCGAAAAAGAAATGATAGATGTTACGTTACCCGGACGTAAATTTACGATGGGGAATAAACATCTTTTAACGCAGATAACAGAAGAATTAGAAGATTTATTTATTGGGATGGGTTATCAAGTTATGGAAGGTCCTGAAATTGAAAGTGATGAATATAATTTTGAAAAACTTAATCTTCCACAAAACCATCCAGCTCGTGATATGCAAGATACATTTTATATCACGAACGAGAAGTTATTAAGAACTCATACAAGCCCTGTACAAGCTCGTACAATGATGGACAAAGGTGGCAAAGAGCCAATCAAAATAATTTGTCCAGGTAAAACATTTAGAAGAGATGATGATGATGCAACACATAGTCATCAATTTATGCAAATTGAAGGTCTTGTAGTAGATGAAAATACATCAATGGCTGACTTAAAAGGAACCTTGTTAGAGATGGCTAAAAAAATGTTTGGTGAAGATCGTAACATTAGATTACGTCCATCTTATTTCCCATTCACTGAGCCTAGCGTTGAGGTAGATATTAGTTGTCACAACTGTAATGGAAAAGGTTGTAATGTATGTAAAGGTACCGGTTGGATTGAAATCCTTGGAGCTGGTATGGTTAATAATAATGTTTTAGAAGCAAGTGGGTATGATAGTTCAAAATATCAAGGATTTGCTTTTGGAATGGGTGTTGAAAGAATCGCGATGTTAAAATACGGTATCAATGATATCAGAATGTTTTATACCAATGATACTCGGTTTAATAAGCAGTTTAAGAGATAATGAAAAAAGAGCTTATTGTCATTATAAATGGCGCTGGAACTAACGGAAGCGAACTGAAATCACTGTACAAACATCTAGCGAAGAATGAAAAATACTTTGTATATTACCCAGGAATAATGCCAGGAAGCTTTGTAGGTACTTATTTTCCTAAATCAGTTACAAAAGATTTTATTAGATTTATTGATGAAACAACAGAATTAATTAACGAAGACCAATTTGAGAAGGTTCATATTATAGGGTATAGCTTGGGATGTTTAACAGCATCTATCATTGCAGCAACAAATCCTAAAATAACCAGTTTAGTCTTAATTGCACCTGTCGTTAATAATCCAAATTACCGTAAATTTATTAAGGGTTTAGGAATAAGTTTATCTTATCCTAAGAACCTTACAAGAGTTCAAAGAGTATTCTATAGTGAGTTTGTAAAAAGGTTCTTAAGAGTACCGAAAATTCACTTATTATACTTAGAATTATACTTACATTATGCAAAACATTACTTATCTCAAATAGATAAACCAACGATGATTGTAGAAACACTACAAGATGAAATGGTAAAGAAAAAAAGTATCGATCGTTTAGAAAAAAATATTAAGAACACAGTCATCCGAAACGGTGTTGAATCAAGTCATTTCCTATTCTTTGATCGTAAAGTTCGGGATGATGTCATCAAAATGATTAGTGACTATGTTGAAGGAGGAATAGAATGAAAGTATCGATGAATTGGCTTAAAGAGTTAGTGAACACAGATATAAACGCAAAAGAGTTGGCTGATTTGTTTAATCTTCACAGTGCAGAAATTGAAGAATACTATAAACTTGTAGATGCGACAAACCTAGTGGTAGGACATGTTGTATCAAAAGAGAGTCATCCAGATGCGGATAAATTAAGTGTCTGCCAAGTAGATATTGGTGGTGAAATATCACAAATCGTATGTGGTGCTCCTAATGTTGATGCAGGACAAAATGTCATAGTATCACTGCCTGGAGCAGTTTTACCTGGTGGATTTAAAATTAAAAAATCAACCATTAGAGGTGTCGACTCTAACGGAATGATTTGTAGTTTGGTTGAATTAGGTATTGATAAAAAATATGCCAATGCTGATGGGATTTATGTCATCGAAAAAACATGTAATCCTGGAGACAATCCTTTAACAGTATTAGATTTAGATGATGAAGTTTTATCGTTAGATCTAACACCAAATCGTGCAGACTTACTTAGCATGTATGGCGTAGCTTATGATACAGCAGCAATCTTAGATGCTAAAATGACACTGCCAGAAATAAAAGTAGAAGAAATAGAAAAGCAAAACCCTGTTAAAGTGAAAATCGAAACAGAAAATTGCTTATCATATTATGCTAGAGTAATTGAAGATGTTGTCATCAAACCTTCACCAGGTTGGATTCAGTCACGTTTAATCGCCGCTGATGTAAGACCAATTAATAATGTAGTAGATATTACAAACTATGTAATGCTTGCTTTGGGGCAACCACTACATGCATTTGATTACGATCTTTTAGATAGTGATACAATTACTGTAAGACAGGCGAAAGAGAATGAATTATTGGTTACACTAGATGAAATCGAAAGAAAACTTACGGTTGAAGATATCTTAATTACCAATGATAAAAAAGGAATTGCCTTAGGTGGAGTAATGGGTGGATTTGATACAGAAATCGTTGAAAATACAAAGACTATTCTTTTAGAAAGTGCAGTCTTTGATCCCTATTCAATAAGAAAAACCTCATCTCGTCTTGATTTACGTAGCGAATCATCAACAAGATTTGAACGTAAAGTTGATCCTGCTCGTACAATCATGGCACTTGAATACGCATCTCAGTTATTCAGTGAATATGCATGTGGAAAAGTACTTGAAGGAATCAGTTATATTGACAATGCCGACAAAGAGGAAAAATCAATTGAACTATCACTTGAAAAACTTAATAGTAACTTAGGTTCGGACTATTCATTAGAATTGGTTGAGGAAACATTGCGAAAACTAAATTTCAAATATGAAGTTAAAAATAGCACCTTCACAATTTATGCCCCAACAAGAAGACAAGATATTGAAACTTACCAAGATATCATCGAGGAAATTGGTAGAATCATTGGATACGATAAATTACCTTTAACCCTACCAAAAACAGTTTCTCAAGGGAAATTAACTGAATTTCAAGTATTCCAACGCCAAGTCAGAGAAAAACTATCAGGACTAGGATTAGACGAAGTTGTAACCTATTCATTAGTTAGTGACAATCGTGTACACGACTTTGACAAAGATAACTCAAAAACAGTAAGTGTAGCAATGCCTATGAGTGTTGATCGTAAAGTACTAACATTATCTCCATTAAACGGAATCATTGATGTCATCAAATATAACACAGCACGTAAAAATAGTGATTTATTCTTATTCGAGTTGGGTAAAAAATATCAACTAGATCATGAGGAATTGAAACTCTCAGGTGCAATTACAGGACTATATGCCAGTACCAATTGGAAAGGCGAACAAGAAATCGCTGATTTCTTTACTTTAAAAGGTATTCTAGATTCACTATTTGAAGAACTTTATTTAGGACACTTAGAGTATGAACCAATGAAAGATTATAAAAATCTTCATCCTGGACAAAGCGCCTATATCAAAGACTTCAATGGAAATATTGGATTTATAGGTAAATTACATCCTGAATATGCAAAACTCCACAATCTTAAGAATGTGTATGTTTTTGAACTAGATTTACAAAAGTTGTTTGACTTAAGAAGACCACTTAAAAAAGTAAAAGAAATAAATAAGTTCCCTGAAGTAACCAGAGACATTGCTGTAGTAGTAGATAATGCTGTAACTGCAGGAGAACTACTTGCTGTGACAAAAAAAGCAGGTAAACGAATGTTGCTAAGTGCCGATGTTTTTGATTTATACAAAGGAACACCATTAGAAGATAATCAAAAATCACTTGCTATTAAGCTAGTATTTAGTGATCCAAAACGTACCCTAGA
>JBFFKS010000084.1:0-6447 GCA_041555275.1 Xianfuyuplasma sp.
AAATAAAAAAAAAAAAAAAACACGACTCATATGAGTCGTTTTATTTAGGCGAACAAATATTTGAATATAGCTTTTTCAAAGCTGTTTTGTCGTCTTAAATCAATGTGTTCTACACCACGATCACAGGAATGTTGGATAAACATAAATCCTGGTTTTTCCTTATCAATGATAAATTCATAATCGAACATATAGTCATTATCTTCATAACTTAAATTAAAATGAAGATGTTGTGGATCATCATATTCCATTGTTAATTTTTTCAATCTGCCATGTAGAAAGCTTCTTGTGATTTCTGCAAGATGAGCGTATTTCTCCACTTTGCATTCCTTCTTTCACTGGATAAATTATTTTACTCTAATTCACATTCTACTCCTATTTTAGAAATAATCAACCCTTATTTGTAAATTGTCTAGCGTTTTAATTATCTGTTTTGAATTTATCAAAAATCTACTTAATTTTGTCTTTGTAAAATGCTACCCATTTCACAAAGTTAATTACCCATATTGGAGTAAGTATATACAACAAACAACTAGTAATAAATTGTCATACTCACTATGTGTAATAATGTTTTAATTCTTTGTATAATATGATACAATAGAAATACAATAGAATAACATGTTTGGTTCTTTTTGAATAAAATAATTTGCGAAAGCATTTATGTTAACAATGTTATACTAAATATATTTTTGTTAGGAGTCTGATTATGAAAGTTGAAAAATTACAAGAATTTATAGGGAAAAGCACATTTGATGCGATTATTTTATCTGGATTAGAAAATCCAAAAGCAGCTAATAACCTACGATACATCACTAATTATTCTGGTTCGTTTGGATTTGCGATTATCGGAGAGAAATACAAGTACTTTTTATCTGATTTTCGTTACCGTGATCAAGTAAAACTAGAAGTGCCTGATTTTACATTTGTTGAAATTACAGAAGGACTGATAAATGCTATTAAAACGATAATTGAAACAGAGGGTATTGTTGATTTAGGATTTGATCAAAAAATTAGATTTTCAGAGTATAAGATGTTGGGTAATTTAGAATGTAATCTAGTACCAATGGATAACGTTATTGAAGATCTAAGATTATTAAAAACCGAAGAGGAAATTATTAAGATAAAAAAAGCTTGTGAGATTACAGACCAAGCTTTGACAGATATGCTTAAAGTATTAAAAGTTGGTATGGTTGAAAGAGAAGTTGAAGTGTTACTAAAGAATAAAATGATTGAACTAGGCGCAGATAACACTTGGGAAAGATTTATTGTTGCCAGTGGTCCTAGAGGAGCAATGCCTCATGGCTCAGCTAGTGATAAAGTTATTCAAGAGGGAGAACTTGTAACATTTGATATCGGATGTTCTTTCGAAGGGTATACAAGTGATTTAACTCGTACTGTTGCTATGGGTGATGTTAGTGATAAATTAAAAGAAATGTATGACGTTGTTTATGAATCACAAATGGCTGGACTAAAAGCTGCAAAAGCGAGTATAACAGGTGCAGAATTAGATGCTGTTTGCCGTAACTATATTACGGAAAAAGGATATGGGGAATACTTCAAACATGGAACAGGGCATGGAATTGGCCTAGACGTTCATGAAGGACCTACTGTAAACTCTAAATATGTTAAAGAATTAGGAGAAGGAGCAGTAATAACCATTGAGCCTGGTGTCTATATATCTGGATTGGGTGGCGTTAGAATAGAAGATGACGTTGTTTTGACAAAAGATGGATGCATTGTTCTTAATGAATTTCCGAAAGAATTAATTACAATTAAATAGAGCTAAATTAGCTCTATTTTTTTTAAGTTATATGCTATAATCGAAATTAGATAAAATAACGAGGTACTGATATGGAAGATTTGATATTTATAGCAATAGTAGCTGCTCTTGCAGGTTTAATTAAAGGTATAGGCGGATTTGGTAGTAGTCTTGTGACTATTCCTCTTTTGATGTATGTTTTGGAGATTGAAGATATCGTTATTATGATGATTACATTTAATGTATTATTGAATACTATGTTACTTTTTGAAAACAAAGGCTTCAAAAAAGAGAATATCAAAAACAATTCAGTTCTATTGATACTAGGTATATTTGGAACAGCTATTGGTGTGATGCTGCTTTCGATTTTAAGCGGGGAAATTATTGCCACTATTGCCGCAACATTAATATTAGTAGCTGCAATAATGCAATCTTATAAGTTGCTTGTAATAAATCCAGTTCATTTGAAGGATTCTAAACTATTTCAAGGTATTGTAGGTGTAATTAGTGGAATGGGAAATGGAATAGCTTCGATTGATGGTCCTCCTGTCATTTTCTATTTAGTTAGTACAGGTGCAGAAAAAATGCGATTTAAAAATACACTTGCTCCACACTTTCTAATAATGGGTATTGCGGGAGTAATTTTACATTTTGCCGCTGGAAACTATACCTTTGATATACTAAAATATACTTTATATATGGCATTCTTTTCCGCAATAGGACTTATTTTTGGGATGTTAATTAGTCGAAAATTAAATGAAAAGAACTTTCAAATTGCAGTTGTCATTATTCTTATCGGTTTAGCAACAAAAATGTTGTTCTTTTAAAAAGAATCGAAAGGAGGAAACCAAGTGTCCTCATATAAAAAACTCGTAGAAGATTTACAATGGGAAACAGGAAAAGGTTTTGCATATTATAATCAAGCAGGTTTCCTTGTTACATTAATAAATAGTGTTAATCTTATTAGTTATCCACCACTCGTTAAAAGATTGGTGATTACATTTGATGAAATGAATGAAGAACAACGAGATCAATTACAAAATCATTTAAGTGAAGATAAGAAGGAATTTAAACTTCTCGGTGTTGAAGTAAAGTTTTCTTATGTTTCTATAGAACTTGATGAAAATAAAAAAACAATAGAAGCGCAGATTCTTCAAGATTTGGTGGACCATATAATCGGTATATTGATTTCACTTGGAGTCGATAGGGAGAAAAAATGTGTTTATTGCAAACAAGAGTTACCAGATATAATTACTAAAATATATGGTGTTCAATTCCATGCTCATAAAGAGTGTCATGAGAGCGCAAAATATGATTTTGATACCCTTAACGTGGAATATAAAGATAGAGAGAAAAACTACCTTCAAGGAACATTAGGCGCTTTATTTGGTGCATTTCTAGCAATGATACCTTACACGATTCTAAGTATATATTTAAATAAAATATCTGCTGTTCTAGCTGCTCTAATTTGTTTCTCAGCACTCTTTTTCTATAAAAATTTTGGTGGTAAACTAACAAGAATAACCCCCTTTATCATTGGAGTCGTAACATTTTTAGGAATTGCCTTTACTAGTATAAGTGTAGCAATCTTTATTATCTATGTGAATGATGGTAAAATCGTTTTGGATAATTTAATTATTATATACACCGATCCTGAATTATCTACAGTAATGATTGCTGATTTGGCATTGGGATTAATGGTCGGATTATTTTCAATTGTTTCGATTAATGGTCGAATTAAAAATCAAAGATTACATTCGTATATAAAATAATAAATGGTTAAACTGAATTCAAGTTTTACCATTTTTTAATGGTTTAAATAAAAAAAATATAAAATAGACGAATAAACTTGACAGATTTTGGCCTTTTTACCAAAAATTCGGACACTTCTGTCATTTACTTCATATTTTATATAATGTTATAATTAGATTGTAGCAAAGCGGATTAGGGAACCGTTGGGGTGTATTACATATTATTCAAATAAAAAAAAGGTTAAAGCGTGCTTTAACCTTTTTTAATTGCTTGGATTTCTTGTTGTCTTTCTTTTAGCCTTCTGTTCACATAGAATCGTTTGAAGAATCCTACTAAGAATAGTATAAAGATATTGAATAGAACGATCGTTGCTCCTGATGGGATACCAGCTTCATAGGATATCCATAAACCACCAATAACGGATAACTCACTGAAACCAATGGCAATTGCGACGGTATTTTTAAAACTCTTACCAACTTTCATCGCGGCCGCTACTGGAATAATCATTAATGATGAAACTAGTAATACACCTACTGTTGCAATCGATAAAGATACAACAAGTGCTAAAATAAATGTTGATGCAAATTGGAATCTATTTACTTTGATACCAAGTAGTTTTGCATATGTTTCATCAAAACTAACCATGATAATGTCTTTATAAAAAATGATTACTAGTCCAATTACCACAATTGCAGTAATCGAAATAATTGCTAGATACTTATCATAAACACTTAATATGTCACCAAATAAGTAATTATAGATACTACTATTAAATCCACCACTTAGAGATATGAATAATGCACTTAGTGCGGTTCCTAAACTCATAACAATTGGCATTGAAATCTCTTTGTAGTTTGAATAGTATCCACGGAGTATCTCAATAATGAATGCACCGATGATACTTGCGATTACTGCAAGATATAAGGGATCTTCTATGAAAGTTAATCCGACAATATTAATTAAGAATAATCCAATTGATAATCCAGCTAAACTAAAGTGGGATAATGTATCAGCAATGAAACTTAAACGTCTAATCACGACAAACGATCCAATCAAAGGTGTAATGAATCCCATAATAAGACCTGTTATAAGAGCATATCTTAAGAATGGATATGAGAATAATGCTGTAACGAAAGGTTCGGCTACTAATAATTGCAAACTCATTCTTCCTCACCCTCTCTCACAATTTCCTTAAAGACACCTTCACCATTATAAAGTGATAATACATGTGTGAAATGGGCTTTGGATTCATGGATATTATGGGTAATCAATATTACAGTTATTCCCTCTTTATTTAAATCGTTAATTGTTTTATAAAAACTTTCAACATTTCCTCTATCTACACCAACCGTAGGCTCATCTAAAATTAGTAATTTAGGGTTATTCATTAAACTTCTAACGATAAAGACACGTTGTAACTGTCCCCCACTTAAATTATTAATGTTTTCATTTTGTAATTCAAGAATACCAATTTTATCTAACAACTCAAGCATTGTATCTTCATCGATACCTTTATAAGCTGAAGCACTTAATATTTCGTTGACAGTAATTGGAAACTCATAGTTGAAATCATCAAACTTTTGAGGAACATACCCGATTTTTATAAAGTCTTTATAAGACGTAACATCAATATCATCAAGTAAAATCTGTTTTGGGACAACTTTATTCATTCCAATGATACATTTAATAAGTGTTGATTTACCACTTCCATTATTTCCAACAACAGCCAAAAAATCGCCGGAATTCAACTTGAAAGAAACATCTTTCAATACCGTACGATAGTCGTAACCGAATGTCAAATTAGTCACAGTAATTCTCATGCACATCAAACCTTTCAAAAGCCTTCATAACCATTATATCATAATTATATTTTAATTATATTAAAACATATTCAAAAAATCCTTAAAATATGCGATAATATAGTCTAGAGATGAGGAGTGTTTACATTGACAGGAAAATTTATTACATTTGAAGGCCCAGAAGGTTCAGGAAAAACATCTGTAATTAAAGCTATTGAAGAGTTTTTATTACACGAAGGCTACGACATTATGACAACCAGAGAACCTGGGGGAATCAAAATCGCAGAAGCTATCAGAGATATCATATTAGACAAAGAAAATACGGAGATGGATGCTCATGCAGAAGCTCTGCTTTTTGCTGCGTCAAGAAGCCAACATTTTAATGAAAAGGTGCTTCCAGCACTTAACAATAATAAAATTATATTATGTGATCGTTTTATTGATTCATCACTGGCTTACCAAGGACATGCTAGAGGTCTTGGAATTGATGAAGTTTATGAAATAAATAAATTCGCTATTGGAAATCATTTACCAGAATTAACCATCTTTATTGATGTCCCACCAAGTGTTGGACTTAAACGTGTGTTTAAAGGGAATCGTAAAGTAGATAGACTAGACTTGGAAACAATCGAGTTTCACGAAAAAGTATACGAAGGGTACAAAATTATAGCGAAAAAGTATAATAATCGTTTTAAAATGGTAGACGGTACACAATCAAAAGAGAAAGTAATTGATGATACAATCAAAATCATTAAAGCAATTTTATAAGAGGGGAATAATATGGCATTTGACAAAATAAAATCATCACAACCGAAAGTTGTCCAACTATTAGAAAACAGTCTTAAGAAGGATCGTCTTTCACATGCCTACTTATTCGAAGGTGAAAAAGGTACTAAAAAATTTGAAACAGCAATATACTTCGCCCAAATGTTATTATGTAACGAAGAGAATAAACCTTGTGGGACTTGTAAAAACTGTAAACGAATCAAAAACCATATCCACCCAAATGTATATATTGTAGAACCAGATCGTGGTAGTATCCGTAAACAACAAATTATTGATTTACAAGTAGAGTTTTCTAAAACAAGTATTGAACCTGGACCAAAAATCTATATCATCAAAGATATTGAATTGATCCAT
>JBFFKS010000085.1:0-6313 GCA_041555275.1 Xianfuyuplasma sp.
AAGTTCCCAAACCTACTAAAATTTCAACTGTTTCATCAGTTGATTCACCTTTTTCACGTAAATCAATTTGATGTTTTAAAGATACGCGTAATTTTCTTAATTCATCTAAACTTTTAATTGGCATCTTCTTCACCTCTATATACATCTAAAATATCTTCCACCATATCTTCATTAACATGACCGAATACTTTGTCTCCAACAGTTAACACAGGAGCTAAACCACAAGCACCAATACATCGAACATCACGAATTGTGAATAAACCATCTTTGGTAATTTCATTTTTTTCTACTCGGAGTACTTCTAAGCATTTATGTAATACTTTTTCTGCACCCTTAACATAACAAGCAGTACCCATGCAAACACTAACTAAATGTTTTCCAGTAGGCTTTTCACTAAAGTAAGAATAGAAACTAACAACACCATTTACGCGTGCTGCATTTAGTTTTAATTTGCGTGAAATATATAATTGTAAATTATGGGGTATGTATCCAAACAGAAGTTGTGCACGATGTAAAACATTTATTAAACTTCCTTTTGGTTCCTCAAGGGATAGAATATAAGTATCAAGTTCGGTTAGTTTTTCTTGATCTAATTCATCAATATTTAAGTTCACTTTGCTCATAGATTTGCTCCTTTCGTATCTAAAAAACGTTATTATTAATTTAAACATCTTATTGCCATAGAAATATTACCATTTTTCAAACAAATAAATCAATCTTTTTTAATCAATAAACAACAATAAATCAACTATAAAATTAAATGGCTTTATTAGGCCGATAAATAAAGAAAAACACTCACTTTTTTTATTTTTTTTATTAACCTTATTTTATAAAGTTCTTCTAGTAAAATAAGTAAGTGTTTACATTACAAGTTTAGCATACAAACTTAAAAATATAAATATCGTTTTTACTTGCAAATTGCAATTAATATAATTATGATTAAGGTATATATAATTGTAAAGAGTGATAACATGAAAACTAATAAAACAACAAAACTACTAATTATTATTGCATCAATAATTACTGTTGCCTTTTCTGTGGTAGCAGTTTTTGTAATTTCAAGAGAACAAGATCATATTGATCGAACTGTTGAAAACAATTTAATGAATATTGCTAGTATTTTAGCAACAGATGCAATTGTTATTGAGAAAATAAAAAATAATGATTTCACATTAAATAATCATATTGATACTTTTTATGATGACGTTACTGATATTTCGAGTATTATTGTAATGAATCAAGATAGTATTCAGTATTCTCACCCGGATAATAGTTTAATTGGTGAAGTGTTTGTTGGTGGAGATGAAGCAAAAGCGATTAATGGGGAATCGTATTTGTCTATCGGAGGGAGCTCGAGGGGTAATAGTTTACATGCATTTGTACCGATAATGGATGGTAATAATCAAATTGGTGTTGTCAGTATCGGATATTTAGAAAGTGTAATTGAAAGTTATAAATGGAACCAAATGATTTCAGTATTAATATGGTTTTCTACTGGTATAATATTAAGTGTAGGTGCATTGTGGTATTTATCTCATAGATATATTGCGCAACTACTTGGATTTCAACCAGGACAAATTGCACTTCTATATGCTGAAAATAGAAGTTTAATTGAACAACTAGAAGAAGGAGTTATTTCTGTAGATAACGAATATAATATAACAACAATTAATTCAAGACTTAAGAATATGTTTCATTTAGAAGATGATATTATTGGTAGATATGTGTTTGAAGTGTTTCCTTATCTTGATTTCAGACCGATAATTGAAGAAAAGAAACAAATTATAAATCGACATAAAAAAATCAGAGATGAAAACTTACTGATGAATTCTTTTCCACTATTTTTAGAAAATGAAGTAATTGGTGCTACAGCGACATTTAGAACCAGATTAGAAGTAGATGCTTTATTGGATCAAATCAGTGGGTATCAACAAGTCGCAGAAGCTTTAAGAAGTCAAAAACATGAATTTCAAAATAAACTGCATGTTGTTCACGGATTGATTAGGATGAAGGATTATGAAAAAGCTGAAAATTATATTATGGAAAATGTATATACGACAAATCTAGCTAGTGATTATTACTCTTCTAGAATAAAAGATGACCGCATTCTCGCATTTTTTGTTGGGAAGGAAATACAATCAAAAGAAATTAACGCACAAGTAATGCTTACAAGTGATTCCTATCTATCTAAAAAACATCACCCAATTACGGCTGATGATATTGTTCTTGTTTTAGGAAATCTTATTGACAATTCATTGGAAGCATATAACAATAAAGATATATTAGAAAAAAGAGTTGTTGTGGATGTTTTTGAGGATGATGACTGTATCAAATGTACGGTCATTGATCAAGCAGGCGGAATTGAAAAAGATGTGATTGAACATATCTTTGAAAGAGGAGTAAGTACGAAACAAGGAAAAAGTCGTGGTACAGGATTGAGCTTAGTAAATGAGATTGTACAATTGTATCGTGGTAGCAAAAATGTTCAAAGTACAAAAGATGAAACAAAAATTGAAATTGTATTGATGAAGGTGGTCCGATGAAATTAAGAATCTTGATCGTTGAAGACGATCCAATGGTAGCACATATTCATAAGCATTACCTAGATGAACTTAAAAACTTTGAAATTATCGATGTAATTGATAATGGATTAGAAGCTTTTAACTTTATCCTAGAGCATGAAAATGAAATAGATTTGGTGATTTTAGATGTACATATGCCTAAATTATCTGGATTGGAAGTTTTAAAACTTCTACGCGAAAAAAATAGTAATGTTTCTGTTATTCCAATTACCGCAATTAGCGATAATAAAACAGTTAGTGAGTTTTTAAATCTAGGAGTTGTTGATTACTTGGTAAAACCATTTAGTCAGGAACGTTTTAATCAAGCTGTATATCGTTGTGAATTGAAGTACAAAATGTTTGATTCTGTTAGTGAGTTGTCACAAAGTGATATTGATCAAATGTTTAACACGAAAAATGAAACAACATTACCAAAAGGACTTCAAGAGAATACACTAAATTATATCGAAACAAATATTAAACAGCTTAAAGGACAACTTGTAGACGTTGAAGAAATTTCAGCCTTAACCAATTTAAGTAAAGTGTCTCTAAGAAAATATCTTGATTATCTAGTAGATATAAATGATATTGAGAAACGTATTGATTATGGTACTGTTGGTAGACCAAAGTACAAATATTATATCAAGTAGCAAAAAAAAGTAAAAACAACTTTGTTTTTACTTTTATTTTTATTAATTTCTTTATTTAGAAAAAGAGACTAGAGTTGGAGGATGTTGTATAATTTACGATGTAGTCGATGTAACTCTGATTTTACTTTGACTCACTTCCCTTTTTATTTTTGGTAAAAATATATGTAGAAAAAAACAGATCCCCCCACATAGTATCTGTTTTTTTTATGCCAAAATACACTTTTATAGTATGAAAGTATTTACATAGATTTTCGAGTATTTGATTATACATAAATACTTTGAAATAAGACTATACAATAAAATAAATTGTGCTATAATATGTGTGTTGAAAGCGTTTGTATTATATAGAAAAAGGAGAAAATCATGGAAGATAATTTTGACACGATGATGAATGTTGTCGTTAAGGATAAACCTGAAAAAGGATTAACAATGGCAAAAAAACCAATACCTTCTGATTTACTTGATTATGAAGCCTTAATTAAAGTAAATTATACGAGTGTATGTGGTACTGATTATCACATTTATTCATACGATGATTGGGCGAAAAAGAGATTGAAACTACCATTTACTGCTGGTCATGAGTTTAGTGGAGAAGTTGTAAAGATTGGTTCAGCTGTAACACGTGTTAAAGTTGGTGACATTGTAAGTGCTGAAACGCATATTGTTTGTAATGAATGTGAGTTCTGTTTACGAAATGATCGACATATTTGTGAAAATACAAAAATCATAGGTGTAGATACGGATGGATGTTTTGCTGAATACGTAAAGATTCCTTCAATGAATTGCTTTGTTAATAATCCTGATGCGAATCCTTTACATTTAAGTGTTCAAGAACCACTTGGTAACGCAGTTCACACAATGAGCCATTTTGATATTGAGAACAAAGTTGTTGTAATTGTTGGTTGTGGTCCTATTGGATTAATGGGAGTTAATGTTTCAAAAGCATATAAAGCAAAAAAAATTATAGCGATTGAAGTAAATGAGTATCGTCTAAATTTAGCCAAAGAAATAGGAGCAGATGTGGTCATTAATCCTCTTAAAGAAGACGTTATTGCTAGAGTTTTAGAAGAGACTAATGGACGTGGAGCAGATGTTATAGGTGAGTTTAGTGGAAACAAAACAGCAATTGAACAAGCATTTAAATACTTGAAAGCAGGTGGAGGTTTAAGCTTGTTAGGTATTCCAAGTAAGGATATCGATATTGATCTTGCGAATGATATAGTATTTAAGGGAATTACTGTTTATGGTGTTGTAGGAAGAAGAATCTATGAAACTTGGTACCAAGTAAAAGAATTAATTGATAATGATTTACTAGATTTAGATAAGATTATTACACACGTAATGCCGATGAGTAAAATCCATGAAGCAATGGAACTTATGGGCAGTGGGAATTCTGGTAAAATCGTATTGATTCCAGGAGAGTGAAACTATGAAAAATCATGAATTAACTTATTTAAAAGATAAGATTGAACAATTAAAAAAAGATGGTGTATATCGTGAACTACCGATAAACTATGGTCCTTGTGATAATCGTATTAACTTAAATGGAAAAGAAGTTGTTAACTTATCAAGTAATAACTATCTTGGATTAGCGAATCACCCTCGAGTAAAACAAGCAGCAATTGATGCTGTAAACAAATCTGGAGCAGGAGCAGGAGCTGTTCGAACAATTGTGGGTAACTATGATTTAATAGAAGAATTAGAAAAAGTGCTTGCTGAATTTAAACACGAAGAAGCTGTAATGTGTTTTCAATCAGGATTAAACTGTAACATTGGCGCTATACAGGCTATAGTTGAAAAAGGAGACTTGATAATAAGTGATGCGTTAAATCATGCTTCTATTATCGATGGAGTTCGACTAAGTCGTGCAGATAAAGCAATCTTTAGACATAGTGATATGGAGCATTTAGAATCAATCTTAATAGAAAAAAGAGATGATTACCGTAATGTGTTAATTATTACTGATGGTGTATTTAGTATGGATGGTGATTTAGCAAAATTACCAAAAATTGTTGAATTAGCAGAGAAATATAATGCTTTTACATATGTTGATGATGCACATGGTAGTGGTGTACTAGGTGAAAGTGGCCGTGGAACTGTAGATCATTTTGGACTACATGGTCGTGTTGATTTTATTATTGGAACTTTGAGTAAAGCAATTGGTGTCGTTGGAGGATATGTTGCTTCGAAGCAAGAAACGAAAACATGGTTGCATCATCGTGCTAGACCATTACTATTCTCAACTGCTTTACCACCAGCTGCTACCGCAGCCGCAATTGAAAGTGTTAGGATGTTAATGGAAAGTGATGAATTTTCTAATAAACTGTGGGACAATGCAAAGTATTTTAAAGAAAAATTAGGTAAATTAGGATTTAACACAGGACATAGTGAAACACCAATCACTCCTGTTATAATTGGTAGTGAATCAACTACCATGAAATTCTCAAAAGCATTACTAGAAGCAGGTGTATATGTCTCTGGGATTGTATTCCCAACAGTCCCACTAGGAACTGGGAGATTACGTGTAATGATTAGTGCATCACATACAAAAGAAGATCTTGATTTTGCAGTTAAACAATTTGAACTTGTAGGAAAAAAACTAGAAATTATTTAGAGTGGCTATTGGCTACTCTTTTTTTTTGTCTGTTATGGTATAATGATTGTAGTGAAGGAGTGTTGAATATGAAGAAGATTGATATTGAATTACTAAAAAGAATCAAGGAACTAAAATATGATTTTACTGGAATTATTGTTTTAGATTTGGTTAAAATGTTAATGGAAAATATTGGAGATAAAGATGGATATGTAAGAGATGAATTGGTATATCCGATTTTTGCACATTTACTTCACGATGATATACTTAGTAATGATGAATTGAATCGAATTGCGAATGAGCTCTTAACTGAAAATTACTTGTTTTACGATATCGAAAATAAGCAAGAGTTTAGTGTCCTAACTAGGTCATTTACGTTGTTGCAATTAGCAATATTGGTTTATAAACATAATCAAAAACAAATACTAGAAATAGAAACTTTTAAGAATATTGTAAAGAAATTCTTATTATATTTTGATGCTGAAACATACTTTAGAGGTTATGTTTCT
>JBFFKS010000086.1:0-6259 GCA_041555275.1 Xianfuyuplasma sp.
TTATCGGACACCAAGAAATAGAACAAAAATACAGTCTAATAAGAAACTTAAGATTGGGATAATTCATTGGTATGATGTTCATCAAGAAGTAGATGATCCCTATTATATGCAAATACGTAGAGGGATTGAAAAACTCGCAGTTAAATCCTCGATTGAAACTGTATTGATTTATAAGACGAGTGATAAATACGACCTATCTAATATATCAAATATAGATGGGCTTATTTGCATTGGAAAGTTTTCAAGTACTCAAATTAATCAGTTTATCAAACTAACCAAAGCCATCGTCTTTGTAGATTATTCTCCTGATGAAGAGAAATTTGATAGTGTTGTTTTAGACTTTACATTAGCTGTTGAAGGTGTATTGGATACTTTACTTAAAGAGGGGTATAAAAAAATTGGTTACCTTGGAGGAACTGAATTCATAGGCAAAAACTTGAAACTTGGTGAGAGAAGAGAAACGGTATTTAGAGACTATTTATTCCAACACGGAAAACTAAATGAAAAATTTATACACATTGGATCATTTACTACTGAGAGTGGCTATAAGATGATGAAGCATGCTCTAAGTAGAAAAGAAAAAGCTGAAGTTTATTTTTGTGCAAATGATTTAATTGCTATCGGTGCTATGAGAGCAATATATGAGTATGGATTAGTGATTCCAAAAGACATTGGGTTGATTGGTTTTAACGATAATCCTCAGAGCGAGTATACATATCCACCGCTCTCTACAGTGAGGGTTTATACTGAATTTATGGGGGAACAATCTCTACTTAGTGTGTGTGAACGAATTGAAGGAAGAAAGATTCCGATTAGAAAAATAATTCCAACAAAAATAGTAAAAAGAAAGAGTTTTTAGTAAAAATTTACTTTAGGAGATAGATAATGAATATATATACAAAAATATTAAAGAATAACAGTGATTTACTAGATACAAATCCATCAATTTACTTTGCACCTGGTAGGGTGAATTTAATAGGGGAACATGTAGATTATAATGGAGGAAATGTCTTTCCTACAGCAATTAATCTCGGTACATATGCATTTGTAACTAAAAGAAGTGATAAAGAATTCCACTTGATTTCAGAAAATTTTAGGCAAATCGGTAAGAAAATCGTAACCACAGATACACTTGATTATAAAAAAGAGCGTAGTTGGGCTAATTTCTTTTCGGGAATGCTAAAAGCACTGTTAAGTAAAAATCTCAAAATTACACATGGTTTAAATATTGTCGTATACGGAACACTACCAAACAGCTCTGGTTTGTCATCAAGTGCTTCCCTAGAACTTCTTATAGGTGTCTTGTTAAAAGATCAATATGATTTAGATATCAGCCAATTAGAGTTGGTTAAGACTGCACTAGATGTCGAAAATAAGTATATCGGAGTAAATTGTGGAATTATGGATCAATTTGCAATTGGGATGAGTAAAAAAGACTATGCAATCTATTTAAACACAGACACTTTATCATACGATTTAGTACCACTAATACTTGGAGAGTATACACTGGTCATAGCGAACACTAATAAAAAGAGAGCTTTAGCAAATTCGAAATATAATGAACGTAGAAACGAATGTGAAACGGGACTTGATATTTTAAATAGTGCAGGTGCGAATATTAAATATTTATGCCAATTAAATTCCGATGAGTTTGCTATTATGAGCTCAAACATAAAAGATAATACTATCCGTAGACGTGTCAAACACATCGTGACTGAGGGTGACCGCACAAAATTAGCTGTTACTGCGCTCAAGTCAAAAAACCTGAAAACCTTTGGAGATTTAATAAATTTGAGTCATGATTCGCTCAAAAACGATTATGAAGTGAGTTGTTTAGAACTAGATACACTAGTTGACTCATTTAGGAAACATGGTTCAATTGGAGCGAGAATGACTGGAGCAGGGTTTGGGGGATGTGTTATTGCCTTAATTGAGACCAAAGAATCATCAAATATTATAAATAAAGTTAAGGATGAATATCAAAATAAGATTGGGTACAATGCTGATTTTTATAAATGTTATACATCTGATGGAGCAAGAAAAATCACTAAGGAGGAGTTATAATGAACATACTGGTCACTGGTGGAGCAGGATATATTGGAAGCCATGCGGTAAAGATACTTTTAGAGCGTGGTGAGAGTGTGAGTGTTATTGATAATCTATCTACTGGATACAAACAAGCAGTGGATCGTCGTGCAAATTTTTACAATCTTGACATAAAAGACGAAATTAGTGTATCTAAAATACTTGTGAAAGATAATATTGATGCAGTAATCCACTTTGCGGCATTTAGTTTGGTTGGAGAAAGTATGAAGGATCCATTAAAATATTATAACAATAATGTACATGGTACTGAGATGCTTTTAAGGGCGATGAAAAAAAGTGATGTAAAAACGATTGTTTTTTCAAGCACTGCTGCAGTCTATGGAGATAAGGAAATTATGCCTATTACTGAAGAAAATTTAGAAACTCCAACAAATACGTATGGTGAAACGAAGCTTGCAATGGAAAAAATGATGAAATGGGCAGATATAGCTTTTGGTATTAAATACATTGCTCTAAGATACTTTAATGTAGCGGGTGCATACCATTCTGGGGAGATTGGAGAAAGTCATAATCCTGAAACACATCTAATTCCATTAATTCTTCAAGTACCACTAGGTAAACGTGACCGAATATTCATATTTGGTAATGACTATAATACACCTGATGGAACCTGTATCCGTGACTATATACACATTGAAGACCTTATAAATGCACACATACTTGCCTTGTATAAATTAGTTGAAACAAAGAAATCTGACTACTACAATCTTGGTAGTGGTGAAGGATATAGTGTTCTTGAGATGATTGAAGCAGCAAGACGAGTAACGAATCATAAGATTCCTGCTGAAATTGCTGAGAGACGTGCAGGTGATCCTGCTAGGCTAATTGCATCAAGTTTGAAAGCTGAAAAAAATCTTGGTTGGCATCGTAAATATCCGAATATTGACGATATTATATCATCTGCTTGGAATTTTCATCAACTAAATAAGGAGGGATTTAAAAATGAGTAAAGTATTTAAGGATATAAAACGCCTTGTAAAATATGGTATATATAGTGAACTAATTTATGATGAAGACTATGATTATTGTATTAATCAATTATGCCATTTACTACAGGTTGAATTTGACGATGAAGACATTAATGATTCATATATAGTTGATGAACCTTCATTACTATTAAATCCACTTCTTGATCGTGCTTTTGAACTCCATTTATTTAACCCAAATACGGTAACTCAAAGAGATCTATTTGAATCAAAAATAATGGATATAATTCAGTTAAAACCATCAACTATTAATAACGATTTTTGGGATCTTTATGATACATTTTATGGTCCTTTAGAAGCTACTTCGTATTTCTATGAATTGTCTAAAAAAAGTAATTATATTAAAACATCAAGAACCAATAAAAATATCAGATGGAAATCTAATACTAAGTATGGCCTTTTAGATATGACAATCAACCTAAGCAAGCCTGAAAAAGATCCAAAAGACATCATTGCTCAAGGAAATAAAACAAGTAATGGGTATCCTAAATGTTTACTTTGTAAAGAGACAGTTGGGTTTTACGGACATTCTTCACACCCAGGAAGAAGCAATCATCGTATTATTTCATTAAAACTGAACAATGAGGATTTTTATCTTCAATATTCACCTTACGTATATTACAACGAACACTGTATTGTATTTATGAAAGATCATACTCCAATGAATGTTACTATCGATACCTTTAAAAGATTATTTGATTTTGTTGATCAATTTCCACATTATTTCTTAGGAAGTAATGCAGGATTACCAATTGTTGGGGGAAGTATTTTATCTCATGAACACTACCAAGGGGGTAATTATAAATTCCCAATAGAAGACGCAAAAATTCTCAAATCATTTACAATTTCTAATACGAGATTTAAACAACTATATTGGCCATTAAGCGTTATCCGATTAGAATCAGAAGACAAAGATGAAATCATCGATTATGCTGAAAAACTATATGAATTTTGGGCACAATATACAAATGAAGAAGCTGGTATTTATTCACATACGAATGGTACACCACACAACGCAATAACACCTATTGCGAGAAAAGAAGAAGATTTATATATATTAGATATGACATTACGTAACAATCTAACAAGTGATGCTTTTCCATTAGGAATTTTCCATCCTCACCCTGAAAACCATCATATCAAAAAAGAGAACATTGGTTTAATTGAGGTAATGGGGTTAAGTGTTCTTCCAGCACGCCTGAAAACTGAATTAGAAACAATCAAAAATGCATTGGTAAATAAGGACACATTACCACAAGAACTAGACATTCACCGTTCATGGTTTAATGAACTCCAAAAAGTATATAACGGTGAGGATATCAATGATTTTATTAACAATCAGGTTACAATTAAATTTATGAAATGTATTGAAGATTCAGGTGTCTTCAAACAAACAGATGTTGGAATTAAATTATTTGATAAATTCATTAAGGAGTTTGAAAATGCACTTAATTAATAAATATAATGTGAATAATCAAGAATTCACGTTCATTGAAATTATCCAAGATGATATCAAAGTAACGTTGATGGATTATGGTGCAACGTTAATGAGTATCTTTGTACCTGACAAAGATGGGAAATATGAAACAGTATTAATTGCCTATGATAGTCTAGATTCTTATATTAATAACAAAATATATTTAAACGCAACAATAGGGCCGAATGCTGGTCGTATTAAAAATGGAAAATTTACATTAAATGGAAAAGATATCCAGTTAGATTTAAATGATGGTGGTGTCGCAAACCTTCATGGTGGAAAAGAGACATATGCCTATAAATTTTTTAAATATGATATTCATGATGCCATTGATTATACACGTGTTACTTTTACGTATGAAACTCAAAAGGAAGGAACACGATTCCCTGGGAATCAACGCATAAAAATAGCATATACAGTTACAAAGAAAGAATTACTTATTGAGTTTATGGGAGAAACAGATGAAGATACCTTGCTCAATATGACAAATCATGCATATTTTAATTTATCGGGTAATTTAAAATATGACATCAAAAATCATCATTTATTCCTTAATAGTAATCACTTTTTAGATCTTGATGAAGACTTTGTTCCTTATAAGGTAAAACCAGTAAAAGATACTTTTTTAGATTTTACTACTCTAAAAGAAATTGGACCTAATTTCAAAGAGGGATTAGATCATCCGTACCTCTTAAATGAGGTAAATTTTGAAATTCCTCAAGCAGTACTGTTCGACCCAATAAGCAAACGCCAGATGGAAGTATTCACAACGTATGAAACACTTGTCTGTTATACTCACAACAGTCCTGACGATAAACCCTTCTTGTTTGGGGCACCTAATCGAAAACATATGTCTATCTGCTTTGAGGCGGAACACACTCCTAATGGGATAAACATTGATGGACTTGAAGATTCCATCCTTAAGAAAGATGATATCTATTATGAGAAAACACTTTTTAAATTTAGTGTAAAGGAGTAAATTGATATGACTTTTAATAAAGACGATAAAACTTTCTATCTTGAGACCAAAAACACAACCTATATCATGCAGGTAAATTCGCATAATCATCTAGAACATATTTACTATGGTTCAAAGATAGAAAGAGTGAAAAATATTGAAGATATAAAGCTTAAATATGAATTTGAATTAGGAAGTAGTACATCATATAGTGAAGATGCCAAGGGGTATATGTTGAATACGACATTATTAGAAGTATCTTCCTTTGGAAAAGGGGATTATAGAGAGCCTACTTTTCACATTGAATTACCAAGTGGTAGTCGCACATTAGATATGAAATATGAAAAACACGAAATCCTTAAAAACTACAAAGTAAAAGGAATGCCATCTACAACAAAAGACAAAACATTGAAAGTAACATTACATGATAATATAAATCAAGTATCTATAATCCTTTATTACACCTCATATTTTGATGAAGACATCATTGTTCGTAATTTAGAGGTCATCAATAGGGGGAGAGACAAAATAACCTTAGACAAGGTTTTAAGCTTTAACATTGATATGTTAAATAAGGATTATGCCATTACAAAACTTGATGGTGCTTGGATTAGAGAACGACATATATCAAAACATGATTTGACTATTGGAACCATTCATTTTGATAGTAAAAAAGGAGTTTCAAGTAGTGATCATAATCCATTTGTATTAGTCACGGATAAAAATGCTCAA
>JBFFKS010000087.1:0-6237 GCA_041555275.1 Xianfuyuplasma sp.
CCTCGATAAAGAATTGGGATTTAAAGATTACAATTTCTATAAAATAGTTCTGTTGAATGAAGATGCGAAAGGGTACTTAGATGCAAACACTTCTAGTATGGTAATCTATGACACAGAAGATTACACTTATCAAGGACTAAGAGTACCACTTGTTGTTTTAAATGAGACAGATGACTTTTATGTTGTTCAATCTCCACTTGCCTTTAATGACCTTAATCAAATGACGATAGATATTTTTCCAAGTGAAGAGGATGTGTTTTATTTGCCTAAATCTTCTGGTACGTTACTAAACTAAAAAAAATAGAGCCAGTTTTTTAACTGGCCCTACAAATACTTATGAATAAGTTGATAAAATAAATTGTAACCCTTTATACTAAGATGAACGCCATCTGTTGTGTAGATTGGATTCATTAAATTATCTTTTGTTTGGAATTTAGAATACAAGTCTAAATAAGTCCAACCAAAAACTTCCGCATAACCTTGAATCGTCGTATTCATCTGTCTAATAATTTTATTATACAATTCTACATCTTTGTGATTGATAGAAATCGGTAAGATGCTTTGAAGAAACACTTCTGTATTAGGAAGATTATCTTTTATCAGTTTTGTTAATGCATAGTACACAACTTTAAAATCAACCTTAATATAAGATCCCCAAAACTCTTTCTCATTTAGTAAATCATTCACACCAATTAAAATAAATAATCTATCAGGTTTTAAAGAAATAATTTCCTCAATTCTACCAATTAGATTATGGATTTTATCTCCTGATATTCCCATGTTAATGACATTAGAATGGGACTGTAATTGCTGAAAAGAAGCAGTTATACTGTCTCCGAAAAACACAACTTTATTCACTGAAATCACCTCATAAAAAATTATAACACAATTGAAAGGATGATATCTATGTTTATTCCCCTAATTAAGAAAGGTGACACAATTGGTATGGTTGCTCCATCCAGTCGCCAAGTAGAATCGAAGATAATGAACGGTGTGAAGAAACTGGAAGAACTTGGATTCAAAGTTGTTTTGGGTGCATCATGTAATAAACAAATCATCAATTATACAAAAGAAGAAGACATCATTAAGGCAAAAGATATAAATGATATGTTTGAAAATGATGAAATTGATGTGATTATTTGTCAAAACGGGGGATATGGAACGCCTAGAATTATCGATATGTTAGATTTTCAGATGATAAAAAAACACCCAAAACCATTTGTTGGATTTAGTGATATCACTTTAATATTAAATGCCTTATATAAAAAGGGTGGTTTTGGTAGCTATCATGGTCCAATGGTCGCGGTTGATTTTTATACAGAGAAACATAATAAGTCAATTGAATCTTTTCTAGAAGTAGCGATGACAAAAAAAGAAATCATTATTAATGAACATAATGAATATGATGTTAAAGTTATCAACGAAGGAATAAGCGAGGGTGTTTTGGTAGGAGGTAACTTATCACTACTAGATGTTTTAATCAGTAGTGAATATATGTTTGATCCCAAAGGAAAAATTCTTCTCATTGAGGAAACTCAAGAGCAAAATTATCGTATTGACAGAATGATGCAAAAAATGCGTTTAGCAGGCGTTTTGGATAAACTCAGTGGAATAGTGATTGGTGGGATTACAGGAGAAGATACCCCGCAAAAAGGCTCTTTTGAGAAGTTTAAAGAGTTACTAAGTGAGTATGATTATCCAATCCTCTTTAATCTCCCTATAGGGCATGTCACACCAAGACTTACAGTACCAATCGGAGCCGAAGTAAAAATAGATACATATGAAAAAACACTGACAATAAAAGAAAGAAGGTAACATATGAAAAAAATATTGATTATTTTATTGTTGTTTTTGTCTTTTGGTCTCACATCTTGTGGTCCAAAAGAAGACGAACCTGTCGATTGTGAAATCACACCTACACATGAAGATTGTGAAGGTATCGTAGACGAGGAAAATTGTTTAGAATCTGAGATTGATGTGAACGGTGTTTGTATAGATCAAGAGGTATATGAACTACAGCAAACATATAAAAACACTGCAACACTCTCAAACTATCAAATAACATTTATGGTCTATAGTGATGTGAGATCATATACTTTCATCTCACAGTTTGATGATGATAAATCATCGCTTGAATTTAATGGAAATACGGAATACTACAGCAAAGAAGAAGGTAAATATTATAACTACTATATGGAGTTGGGTGAATACATCAAAGAAGAAATTGATGCTTTACCAAGTACAAACATGGATTTATTGGTTTTTTTATCACCAGAGAAATTATTAAAGGTGGATGAAAAACTACAGTTATTAGAACAATACTATGACGAAGCACAAATGTTATTTAATGATCAATTTCCTGGCTGTACAGTTGATTCAGTTGTGATTGAACAAATGAATGACAATTATTATACACTTATTAAAGTAACTTTAACCACAGATGTTAAAACATATCGTTTTGAATTCATGTTAAGTGATTTTGATACAATCAATATCACTTTGCCGGATACAGAGTAGGTGATGAGTATGAAAAAAAGAATATATTTACTATTCCTAGTAGTATCTTTAATTACACTATTTCAGTTCAATATAGTGTTTGCGAATCAGTTTTTACTTGAAATTGATTCAAAAGAGACCGTCTACTATAATCATGTAAAACATACTGAAATTGTGGGACACACAATAATGAATGATGAAAACAGAGAACAAGTTATTCATTACTTAGGTGTAAATCCGCAATTATATGATGACATTAATATTGTTGTTGGTGATAATTTCTCAAATTATGGATGGGGAATGACAAATTTAGCAGGGCAAATAGACAATGTCCATAATAGGTATGATAACTTTAGTGTGATTGGAGCTGTAAATGCTGACTTCTATAACATGTCAATTGGGTATCCAGTAGAAATCCATGTTCGTAATTTTGAAGTGATCCACCAAGGTGTTGGTGGTGATGGAGTTGTTATAGGTTTTAAAGATAATGGTGAAGTTATTTTTGGTACACCATGTTTTGAAGGTTATGAATTGCTTTCTTATGATGAAATAGGTGCATTAAAAAAACGTATTGATATTGCTGGAATAAACAGATTGCCTATTGCTGATGAGGTTACTGTATTCTTTGAAGATTATATAGAACCTATAAATGGTGATTTTAATAAAGTTATTTTAGATACAATCGAATATAAGGCTGATGGATATGGTCGTTATTTTGGTAAAGGAACTCTTAATAGTACTGTAACAGAAGACGTTACAATTTCTGGACATAAGACTGTTGTTGTTGGGAATGGCTTTAACAATGATAACTTAATTACAGATGAAGGATATACTGTGATACAAAATCATATGGGATGTGATTTTGAAGGAATCCGTTTTGCAATTGGTGCTGGAACAAGACTTGTTCATGAAGGTGTACCAATTACTGAAGAAGCTTATATTAGACATCCAAGAACTGCGATTGGTGTCAAGGAGGACGGAACAGTTTTCTTTGTTACGGTTGACGGTAGACAATATGATGATCATCGATATGGAGTAACATTATATGAACTTGCTGGATTAATGGAATATTTTGGTGCTTATGAAGCTTATAACTTAGATGGTGGTGGAAGTACTACAATGATGTTTATCAACGATGAAGGAGGCTATGATTATATGAATAGCCCTTCAGATGGACAACCCCGTTCTATCTCTAATAGTATTATGATTGTTGCTGGAGTCCATAAACCAATTCCAGAACCAGCACTTTTTCCCGATACTAGAGTTCTTCTAGATATTCCACAAAACATCTTTGTGGACCGTGATGGAACTTTGAGGTTTGATAGTGTTGAAGAAAGTGTTGCCTATATGATCAGTATTGATGGTAACGAATTTGAACTCAATGATAATCAACTCGAACTTGATTTAACACCTGGAACACATGAAATTAAAATAAAATCCCTTGGGGATAGATTGAATTTTAAAACAAGTGAATACTCACAAACTATTTTGTTTGAAGTTTATGCTGAAGACATTGAAAGTTTCTATGAATTTATAAAAGGATTCACAAAACAAAAAACATTTGTTAAAACATACATTATAGAATGATATAATAAACAACGAGGTGATATAATGCAGAAACATATTGAAATAATTCATGACGGCTTAACGATGAGAGGGTATCATCATCAAGTAAAGAGTGATGAATTAGTTGTGATGTTTCATGGTTTTACAGGAAATAAAACTGAAAGCCGTTGGATGTTCAAAAAACTATCGAATGAATTTGAGAAGTTAGGTCTAGACAGTATCAGAATGGACTATTTAGGTAGTGCGGAGAGTGATGGCGAATTTAGAGACATGACTTATAAAGGGCTAACTGCTCAGGCAAAAACGGTTTTACAGTATGCAACAGAATATGGCTACAACAAAATCAATGTTTTAGGGTTTTCAATGGGTGGTATTGTATCCATAGGGGTATTAAATCCTGAAATAAACAAAGCGATATTAATCGCTCCATCGACAAAATTCTATCCGAATATAAAAGAACTATTTGAAAATAGTACAGTACTTGAAAATGGAAATATAGATCACAATGGTTTTGAGTTGGGACAAGATTTCTTAACAAGCATAAAAGGTCATGATTTCTTTGAAATTGCATCAAAGTATCATAATCCAACTTTGATTATTAACGGAAAAATGGATCGTGCAGTTGATTATAGAAACTCTGTTCAGCTTCATGAATCAATGATTAATAGTGAATTACTTCTTATTGATGATTGCGATCATCTCTTTAGCAGTTTGAAATTTTATGAGATATTAAAAGACCGTATTATTGAATTTTTGCAAAAATAAAACAGGATTTTTATCCTGTTTTTTTATTTATCTTTAAAATAAACATCTATTTGTCCAGATTTGATATATTTTATGGCAACGTCACATACTTTTGGGCTAAACTGAGAAGATTTATACAACTCTAATTCTTCTAATATTTTGTTCGAGGTTTTTATGGCAGTATAGGGTCTTTTGGTAGCCATTGAACTTATCGCATCTGCGACACCAAGTATTTGAGATCCTAAAGGTATATTATTTTCCTTTAATCGATCAGGATAACCTTGGCCGTTCCACCATTCGTGATGATGTCTAACGAGAATTGCAATTTCCCTTAAATCATCAATTCTATTTAGTATTTCATATCCAAATACGGGATGTTGTTTGATTTGATCGTATTCGTCCATACTTAAACTATCTGGTTTATTGATTATGGCACTATCTATTCCAACTTTTCCAATATCATGAACGATACCTGCCCAGTATACGTTATAAATATCCTCTTCGCTTAAAGACATTTCAGTCGCTATTTCTTTTGCAATATAGGCTACTTGCTCACTATGTCCACCTGTATAATGATCAAATAATTCAAGTGTTCTAATTAAACTTAGTACAATATCATCTTTCAATGTATTGGTTTTAAGTGATAATTGATTTACTTGATAGAAGGTGTTGATAAGTCTTTGGAATGAAGCAAAGTTTTGAATATCAAGTGCAGTAAAATTATTAGGACTTTCTTTAGCTAAAGCAAACGTAAATGCACACTCAATCTTATCTTGTAATTTTATTGTAAATCGGAGAGATTCTTTAATTGCTGGAGCCGCTTTTAAATAAGCGTAATATTTATCTTCAAGCATTTTATTACTATCTTCTGATGAACTATGTATTAAATGAGGTTTGTCATAATCCCATTTAATAATGCTTGATGGCAATTCTAGATTATTTAGGTAGTTTATATCATAATTATAGACATCAATAAAATGAAGTATATTATTTTCATTAATTGAAACAGTAGCTAAATCAAAATTATTAAAAACTTTAATGCAAGTTTGAAATAACTTTGATAAATAATCTTTTACAAAATCTTTTTCCGTGGAAATAATGTTATCCATAGTAATTAATTGAAGTGTTGCATCCATCATATCTTCAAGTTTTGAGTTTGTTCCTTTTAATTGTATATTTACTTTGTTTAGCTTCTGAATTGAAGTTTTTGCGTAAGCGGATGAAGAAACCAAAAATACAAGTAATAAATTCATTTGTAATAAATCAATGGAAACATTTGATGTGGTTCCAAAATAAGACAGGATTATGTTACCTAAAAGCAAATATATAGCACTTGTCACAATAATCATCCTATAGTCAAAGATGAATACTGTTACGTAGTAGAATGCTAAAAATAAGAACCCATATATTCTAAACTCAAATCCCTCAAAG
>JBFFKS010000088.1:0-6171 GCA_041555275.1 Xianfuyuplasma sp.
CGTTGTATCTATACTAATTGTAACACAGTTTTCATCCTCTAAATAAATTGTTTAGGAATTTACATTGTAAATGATTTAAAGTATAATTAAACTTGAATTTGAGGTGGACTTCAATGAAAGCAGATTTACATTTACATACAACATATTCAGATGGGTTGAAAACAGCAGTGGAGGTAATCACTAAAGCAAAAAGGATTGGTTTGGATGTTATAAGCATTACAGATCATGATATTTGCACTGGTGTTACAGAGAACCTAGTATTGGCAGAAGAGTTAGGCATTAGATATATTCCAGGAATCGAGTTATCTACAACGCATAAGAATAAACCTGTACACTTGTTAGGTTATTTTATGGATGATTCTTATCAATCTACTGAAATGCTTGAATACTATGTATCCATTAAATTTGGTAGAGAAGAACGTGCAAAAAAATTTATTTCAAACTTAGATAAGTATTTTAAAATAAAAATTACTTACGAAGAGGTTCAAAATTATAGTAACGGAATTATTGCTAGACCTCATATTGCAAAAGCAGTAAACTATAATTATCCCGAGTACACTTTAGATTATATATTTGAACATTTTATTGGTGATCACAGTATTGCTTATGTTCCAACATGTGAATTAAGTATTTTAGAAGGAATTGAATTACTAAAAAGAAACAACTGCATTGTTGTTCTTGCACATCCAGTCTTGCTTAAAAAAAATATTTTAAATGAAGTTTTGTCATATGATTACGATGGTTATGAAGCTAGGTACTTTAGAAATAAAGAAGGTGACGAGAAATTCTTTACTAATTTGGCTTATAAAAAACAAATGATTATAACTGCTGGTAGTGATTATCATGGCCAAAAAGGGGACACAAAACATGGTGAAATTGGAGAAGTAGTTTTAGATAGTAACGATTTGACAGTTTTCCTAAATAAGTTTCCTAAATTGTAAGCAAGAACTTATAAAAAAAAGTTAAATGTAGTATAATATAAATAGCGTGAGAGGAGAGATTTATTATGAAGAGTAAATACGTAACTGATTCTCTAAGATATAAAGATAGAGGAAAGATTGAATATCGCATTATGGAAGGTTTTGACGGGATGGCAGATTGTCTAGAACTTAAATACATCGATAACGAAAAAACATATACATGGGAATACCATTTTTCAAATGATGGAAAAACCGCATTGGAACATGTCTCTGATGCATCATATGAAATGTTGAAAGTAGGGTTTGTAGAAAACCTCAATTCAAATGGTTATTACTTACATAAAGGGGAATACCAATTAATGAAAGAGGCAATTGTTATTTTTGTAAGTCACAAAAAATATATACTTGATATTTGTAAAAATAATGGACTTTGCTAAAAAATATGACAAACTACTATCACTGTTAGTTGCATTACTAACAGTGATTCTTGTTTTTACAGTTACAAGAGAGTTTTTTCTAAACTTTGCTAGTAACAATCCTTTAATTGGCGGATTTATAAAATTCTTCATTCTAGCATCAATCGGTGATTTTATTGGCGCACGATTAACAAACAAACAATGGATTATCCCTAAAAACATGTTTTTCAAAGCATTGGTCTGGGGATTCATTGGAATAGTAATTGTCTTCATGTTTAAAATCTTCCCAGCAGGGATAGTAGAACTACAAAGTAAAAACATACTACCTTTTGCAGGCAATAACTTCGCAACCGCATTATTCATATCAATTTTTATGAATCTAACATTTGCTCCAACAATGATGGCGTTTCATCGTATTAGTGATACTTATTTTGATGGTGCAGAATCAATCTCTGCAGCAATCAAAAAAGTTGATTGGAGCAAGTTTGTAAATTTTGTGGTGTTTAAAACAATACCAATATTTTGGATTCCAGCACACACAATAACCTTTTTACTAAATCCAGAATACCAAGTAATCTTTGCTGCAGTTTTAGGAATTGTTTTAGGACTTATTCTTAGTTTGTTTAAAAAATAAAAATGTAACACTATGATAAAGGTGATTAAATGAAAAAAGAGTTAGAAACTTTACTAGGTAGAGATTATCAAGTAAAAAAAGTTAGATTTAAAAGTCATCACTTTGAAATCGCTAAAGAAGATAAAACATACCATATACTTAAATTAGGAATTTCATCAAGAAATATTCTAACAATAAATTCCGAACATATATGGGATATTAAGTCTGGTAAAATTAGTGGCATTAACTTTAAAACAACTGCGCATCATTTAATAGATATGAGAGAGTTTAATAAATTACCAAATAGGGTAATAATATTAAAAAGTAAACCATATAAAATCTTAAAACATATAAATGAATCTGATATTATTGATATTAGTAAAGAGAGATACATTCATGATACATTGGTATTACGTAATATAAACGAATTGAAACAATACATTTAGATGACAACTCCCGTTGTCATTTTTCTTTTTATAAGGCCATTGTTAGTGTATAATGGTAGTGAGGTGATTATATGAAAATCCTTGTAACTGGATTTGGAAGTTTCTTAGAAAACGAAGAAAATCCAACAGAAGAATTACTAAAATTATTACCAAAAAGTATTAGAGGTAATGAATTAATAAAAATAAAACTTCCTGTTATTTACGACGAATGCTTTGATGTGTTACGTAAAATAATAGATGATGAAAAACCTGATTACATCTATATGTTGGGCTTAGCAGGCGATAGAACTGCAATCACACCAGAACGTGTAGCTATCAACATTAATGATGCAAGGGGACCTGATAATATTGGAAGGACACCTGTTGATGAAGTGATTGTCCCAAATGGGAAAAATGCGTATTTTTCAACACTACCAATTAAGGAGATTGTAGAAAAACTACAACTTCAACATATTCCAGCATATATATCTAATACTGCTGGAACCTATGTATGTAATAATATATTTTATCACACGATGCATTACATTGACCAAAATGATCTTCAGATAAAAGCTGGATTTATTCATGTACCATTTATGACAGAACAATTAGGAGATTCAAAACATTTTTCTTTAAAATTATATACGATTTTAGAAGGCATCATCGATGCCATTAAGATAGTTTTATAATAACAGAAAGTTGAGGGTATAATATGGAAGTTGTGGATTTTAAGGTAAAAGGACGTCAAAATCTTGAGTTAAGTTGTATTAAAGTAGAACCGAAAAAAGAACCAAAAGCAGTGATTCAGATATTCCATGGTATGGGGGAACATAAAAATCGATACGAGGATTTTATGATTTTTATGGCTGAAAATGGATATGCAGTATATGCTCATGATCATCGTAAACATGGAGCAAGTGTTTATCGTGAAGGGGAGCACGGAATGTTTACAAAAGCAGATAATTGGGATGAATTAATTGATGATTGCTATTTTGTTAGTCGTCAAATTTTAAAAGAACATCCTGGTAAAAAAGTGATTATTTTAGGACACTCTTTGGGAAGTATTATTGCTCGTGTTTTTATCGCCAGATATAATACGATCCCTCACGCTGCAATTATTATGGGTACACTTGCTCCTATGGGATTGACCAAACTGTTTCCACTAAAAACTGTTGCCGGTATTTTAAACATTTTTAAAGGATCAAAGCGTAGCGAGTTTATGGCTTCAAAATCAAATGATCCTTTATATCAAGGAATTGAAGGATGGAAAACAAAATATGATTGGTTATCATACGATGTTCCTAACGTTGATAAGTATATAGAAGATCCTTTGTGCGGATATGCATACACACCAAAGTTTTATATTGAATTTGTTAAAGGTATTAAACAAGCTCAAGATACAAACTTAATTTTGGAAGGTAAAGATATTCCATTGCTATTTATCAGTGGACAAGAAGATCCTGTTGGAGATAATGGTGTTGGTGTAAAAAAAGTTAGAGAAATGTATAGTGGACATGGATTAACTCAACTTAAATTAAAACTAGTAGACAATGCTCGTCATGAAATTTTACAAGAAACAAACAAAAAAGGGACTTACGATTTTTTATTGAATTGGGTAGACTCTAATTTGTAGTAAATATAAAACCCCTAAAGGGTTTTAATCGAATGGGTCATAAATGGCCCTTGTGTTTTTCATTTTTTGTGGTAAATTATTGGTACGGTATGAAATAAATATTCAAAGGGCAAATACGAAGAAATTCGTAGACGCAAAGTCACAGAGCTAAGGAATTTTCTATGCTGGCTGGGCCGCAATATTTGTAAGATATTTTTTGATTTGCACTCAAGAAAATATCCCTTTTAGATTATCTAAAATATTGTGTTAAAGCGAACGCCCTAAGTAATTTTAGGGTGTTTTTATTTAGATCATACACGATAATAATAAAAAGGAGGAACATATGGGTGAAAAGCCAAAAGACAAGCTCAATGTAGGCGTTGATCTTGGAACATCTAATCTCTTAATTTATGTAGAGGGCCGTGGGACAATCTTTAATGAACCATCTTACATTGCTGTCGACAAAGCAAGTAAAAGGGTTGTATCAGTTGGGTTTGAAGCTGCTGAGTTAGTAGGTAAAGTTCATGACAAAATTGAAGTAATTAAACCATTAAGTGGTGGAGTAATTTCAGATATTGACATGATTAGGGAAATTTTACTATTTACATTTGATAAACTATTTGCAAATAGTACTCAATCAATTAGAAAATTATTGATTTGTATCCCGTCAGAAATTACAGAAACAGAAAAAGCAGCAATTTTACAACTTGGAGAAGAACTAGGAATTGAAGATACTCGTATTGATGAAGAAATAAAAGCAGCAGCAATTGGTGGCGGATTAGACATTTATACCCCATCAGGACATTTGGTTGTAGATATCGGAGGAGGGACTACTGATTTTGGTGTTTTATCATTAGGTGATGTTGTTCTTTCAAAAAGTATCAAAGTTGCAGGAGACTATTTTGACAAACAAATTACAGATTATGTAAAAGAAGTTCATAAGTTAGAAATAGGTCCTCAAACTGCAGAAAGAATAAAAATAAAGTTGGCTTCATTAACTGGTCCACTACCTCAAGACGAAGAAGGAAACACTCTTACGTTTAGTGCAATGGGTAGAGATTTAGTTTCAGGATTACCTACCAAGGTTATCTTACAAGCAAAAGAAATAAGAGAAATATTATTAGAAGCATTTGAATCAATTAAAGCCACATTAATAGCAACATTAGAAGCAACCCCACCAGAATTAGCTGGAGATCTAGTTGATAATGGAATTATTGTTACCGGTGGTGGTGCACAAATTAGTGGAATCAAAGAATTTTTAGAAACAGTAACACACGTTCATGTAAATGTAGCTCAAATGCCAATGACTGCAGTAGTAGACGGTACAAAACGTTTACTAAAAATGGATAAAAAACACTACTTTGGTGAGTTTTAGGAGGTTATGATATGTCAAATAAAGGATTAGGTATTGACTTAGGTACGGCAAACCTTCTAGTATACTTAGAACAAACAGGAATCATCTTTAATGAACCTAGTGTTATAGCATTTGATCGAGAAAGTGGGCAAATTGTTGCTGCTGGAATAGATGCACATAAAATGTTAGGAAAAGTTCATAGTAAAATTAGTGTAATTAAACCATTAAAAAATGGTGTTATTAGTGATATGAAAGCTGCAAAAGCATTATTAGAATATGTAATTGGACGCGTAGAAAATTTTACAGACAAAGACCTATCAAATACTTCATGTGTTATGTGTTGTCCAAGTGAAGTAACAAAAATAGAAAGAGATATTATTTCTGAATTAGCAATTAATATGGGAATAAGTGATGTCTTAATCGATGAAGAAATCAAAGCAGGAGCACTTGGTGCGAATGTCGATATCTTCAAATCAAAAGGAGTAATGATTGTTGACATCGGTGGAGGAACTACTGATGTTGGTGTAATATCATTTGGTGATATAGTACTATCACGTACGATTAGAATGGCAGGAAACTATATCGATTCTGAAATTGCAAAAATGATTAAACAAAATGAAAAAGTTGAGGTTGGAGAATTAACTGCTGAGAGATGTAAAATGGAATTGGCAGATTTACGAAAAGATGCTCTGGAGAAAAGTAATAAGTATGCCGGTAGAGATATTGTAAGAGGTATCCCTAAATGGATTACTATATCAAACGTAGAAGTAAACAAAGTTATTGTTCCTGTATATGAAGAAGTAGTTAAATTAATCGCTGCAGTTCTAAAAG
>JBFFKS010000089.1:0-6157 GCA_041555275.1 Xianfuyuplasma sp.
AGTGAAGTATAACATTAATATATTAAAAGGAATGGAGATAACAATATGAGAAAAATTAAAGGATATTATTATGGTGGAGAGAAAGTCTGTGTGTTTTCACTGGCAGACAGCTTATTGGATTTCAGTGAAATTTTGGAAGATAAACATATTAAGATTAATGTAGAATCAAGAGAAGTAGAGAAGGCTCATTCGTTTTTTCAAAATGTAATCATAGAGGACTCAATAAATCGTAACTTTACAAGTTATGAGTTAGACTACTCGAATATAAAGGATGAAGACTTTTTTGATGAAGATTTTAAGAAACTATCAGTATTTTTAGAACAACAAGTAGAGGTAGTTAACACTACTTTAGAAGAGATAAAAAATGACATCGAGGGAGGTAAGGTAGAATGAAAGTCAAGTGTAAAGTTTGTGGCAAGGATATGATGTTAGCAGCTGTGAGTTCGAAATCTCCTGGTTCATCAGCTGTTTCGGATGATCTTAATATGTACATTGCAAGTTGTATTAAATGTGGGAGAACTGAAGAAATAACTATAGGAGATATTAAGATTATGAAAGGCAAAGATATGCATAAATAAGTTTATATCATGTTGGAGGCTGAACATTTTGATAAAAAAAATTGGTGAAGATAAATATGGCGATTTCATAACTGTAAATCATAGAATTTTGAGTTCAGATGAGAATACTATTAATGGTACACTCACAATTATTGGTGAGGGGTTCTATGATGATTGGGATACTGATGGATTGGAATATAATATAAATCTGAATGATAAGAGTTGTGAACTAGTAAATATTATAGTTCAAGATAAAAGAAGAGGTTTGGGAACTCTTCTATTTAAGGAATTAGAATTGATTGCTAAGGAATGCAATTGCGAAGTCATTTGGGGTTCTATGTTAGATGCAAGTGATTATAATAGTAAAAGTCAAGTTGAACAAAGAAATCAATTTTATCGTGAGCAAAAGTGTCATTTTAATGATCATAATTTTGTGAAGTACATTTAACACGTATTGTATGATAAGTTGCAATTAAAAATGTTACAGCGAGTGAATTGATAGGATGTTAGTAGACACGAAGTGATACATGTGTTTATTAACATCTTTTTGTATACTTAAAGAAAGGAGTGAGGTTTATGAATAAAAGAAGGAAATACAGATACTGGAGTAAAGAAGAGAAACATAGAATCATTAAAAGGTTATTTACTGAGGATATAGGAGTTAGGGAATTATGTAGAGATGAAAAAATAACTTCAGCACTTATCTACAAATGGAAAGCAGCTTATGAAGAGTTTGGAGAACAAGGTCTAGAGAATAGTGTGAAACCAAGAAATCCATTAGCAAAACTTCAAAACAAAAAGAACCTAACAGAGCTAGAACAATTACAATATGAAAACATGAGACTAAAGATTGAGAACGCTCGTTTAAAAAAGGGATACACAAACGAGGAGGTGGTAAGTATAAGGCAAAAGAAATCATCCAAAAAGAATATGAAATAATTGATGAATTATCTTATAGTTTTACCATTAAATCCTTATGTCTATATATGGAAGTATCTAGAAGTGGTTTCTACAAATGGCGCAAAAGAAAAGGCATCTTAAACAGATACCAAGTGAATCAGGAAACAGCTAAAGGACTAATCTTAGAAATACACAAAAAACACAAGACCTATGGATATAGAAATATCGCAGAACAGATTAGATTAGCCACAGGATGGGTTATTAGTGATTGGTTTATTCATAGAGTATGTCAAAGAAACGGAATCCGCTCAGAGGCTAGAAGACCTAAATGGGAAAGACCAGGAAGTGATCATCTACAATTTCCGAACATCATAAATGGGAATTGGAGAACTACTAGACCTTTTGAAAAAGTAGTGACAGATACAACCATTATCAAAAATAAATACCTCACATTAGAATGGACAATATTTATTGATGTCTTCAACAATGAAATAATAAGTTATGCGTTATCATCTTATCGAAGCGGACATAACTTCCAAGGTCATATGAAAGCATTAGAACTATTTCTAGTAGAGAAAATAAAAAGAGGGTATACATCAGTAGAAACAATTCTACACTCCGACCAAGGATCCGTATACGCCTCAAGAGCATTTCAAAACGCTCACCAACATTATAACATAACACGTTCAATGTCACGAGCAAAAACACCAACAGATAATCCAATCATTGAAGCACTCAATGGTTGGATGAAGAATGAACTCTACATTGATTTTGATTTACAAAGCAGTAAAGATATACCTAAAACAATAGCTGAGTATGTCGAGTATTTTAACTTAGAGAGGTTATCTTTTCGCTTAAAATATAAAACCCCAATTCAAGTAAAAACTGAACTGGGATTTATCTAAGTGTAGCATTTCGTGTCTACAAAGTCTTGACAAGTTCACGAGCCGTACCACAAATAACCTAAAAGAAATACAATATTTGGGACTATCTTAATATTATAATGTTGTGGTATACTATAAAAGGGGAAGAAAAACATCATCTTTCTGATGATGTTTTTATTATAAAAATAGGGTAAGGGGAGTAAATTGTGAAAAAATACTTGTTAATGATATTTATATCTATGTTATTGAGTTGTTTGTCTGCATGCGATGATACTGTTAAAGAACCAATCGACGAGAAATTGATGTGTGAAGAGATTGAGACAATGATATCTAATGCATGTGAGATAATGTTGCCAGATAATTCTATCACTGAAACAATGAATCATTCTATTATTAATAATACTACTGAATTTGATATCCCTATAAGTAATGTGATGGTTTATGAACATCCTAATTATCCGGGAATGAAATATGTTGATGTAGAAGAATTTATTGGAGCTTTATCAGGTGCATTGATTGATTTGGATTTTACTAAAGATGATGTACTCAAAATAACACATATAATGGTTGATCCTGATAATGAAAATAATGTATTCTCATTAATAATTGAGATTGATTCCGAGCAGAATACTTTGTTCTTCAATGATTTTAATTATGTAGATTATATGAATAATCTTGATGATGAAATAAATTCAGATATCAAATTAGAAACAACAGGATATGTATCGGGTACAACAGCAAAAACGATTGATCTTGATGATTATGGTTTTGACGTAATTGAAAATGAGAATTCTTATTATCTACCATTAAGTGTAGCAAGTCTATTTTTTAGTGGTAGTTATATTAATACATATGTTTTGGATGATGAAATTCATGTGGTAAGTGATTTTGTTTCAAATACTGATTTATTTGAACAAGATAATTTATCTGGAGACGAAGAAAAAAATATTTTAGAAGAGACAAAAAAGTACACCACTCTTTTCTTCGATTATTTTTACGGACTAAAGAATTTCTATCGTATAGACTCGTATTATGATGTGTTTTATCAAATAGGATTATACAATGCAAAAACACTCAAAGAATTTAATGAAATATTGACACAGTATATATTGGATTTAGATGAATTGCATACAAATGTTGTTGATTTTGGAATTAATGCAGATGAAGTGGATCAAGGTTCATTTGTAGCAGGTAGGAAAACTATAAAGTTTTATACTACCAATTTGCAAAATCGTTGTAATATATATAATGAAAATGTTATGTTGTATGATAAATACTCTTACTATGTATTAAAAATTAATGGATTTGATGAAACTACTCCAGACGACTTAGCAAGATTGCTGGGAGATGTGAGTCCTGGGAAAGATATTTATATAGACTTATCATGTAACTCAGGTGGATTGGTGTATGCTGCTTTAGATGTATTACAGTATATGACAAATGATCCGATTAACTTGAGAGTGTCAAACACTCAAACAGGTGAGATTGTGACAACAACAATAACAACAGATGTAATAGATGCACTACCAAATGTATTCTATTTGTTCACATCTAATGTCACTTTTAGTGCAGCGAATATCTTAACCAAATTAGTGCAAGAAAATGGACTTGCAATTGTGCTTGGAGACATGACTTCTGGTGGGGCAGCTGCGGTTCAATATGCTGTTTTACCAAATAACTTTGTACTAACGCATTCATCTAATACAGTATTTGTTGATAAAGAAGGTACACCAATGGAAGCACAACTTATACCTGATTTTATAGTTACTATAGGTGATGTGTACGATATTTCTTATAAAATTTCGTATTTCATTGGTAGCAAGTTTAGTTTTGATTACACATATGCCTCGGTTTTAAGTTATTTGGATATAGCAATAGATGTCACAAAAGAACAATACACTATTAATTCAATTGAGATTGAAGCATGGGATTTAGAAACATCGGAATTGATATCAGTAGCGGAATACACAGAAGATTCGTTTCATTTTCTTCAGACGATTGATGATTCTCATAAATTAGCGACTTTAAGGATGATTGTGAATTATCAAAAGAATGGACATAATTATAGATATCAATACTTCTCATATATCCTGGATGACTTACCAGAAACAGCAGATGTGAATGCACCAATTATAGATTTTGAAACAGTTTATAATACTACACAGCATCGTTATAAGGATAGAGATTTCTTTAGGATTGTATTGGACAAAGCGAAAACATTCCGCGTATTAATCAACGGCAGTTACGTAGATGATAGTGTTGATGTATACGATGAGTCTGGTGAAAAACTCTATCATGGTAATACATTTTCTCTTTCTGCGGGAACGTATTATGTTGAAGTGGAAGATATTTATGTAGATAAATTTGTACGTTATACAATTGAACTAGTAGAGATATATGACGATTATGTTGATCCAGCCCACATTGCTTTACAAGAGGGAGACAATGAAGTGACCTTGACGTACGATTTTGAAGGTGATACTGAGAGTATTCTATTCACTATAACAGAAGAAGCACTTATAACAGTGAACTGGATTTATAATGATTCACTATATTATTTTATAAGAGATGTAAATCGAGAAATACTGAATACTAATCGTAATTCTTTATATAACTCACAAACTTTTTTACTTCCTATAGGAACGTATTACTTAGGATTCTCTAATGTGATGTTTGAATCCGTTACAGCTACTTTTACTGTAACATATATAGACGATGAAATTTCAGGATCGTTTGATCAACCTAATCCTATATTTGGAACATTTAACATGGGAGAAAACACAATTACATTTGATGGACGATTTGACACTGATATTTATGTTTTAACAATTACAGAAGAAACTGATATCCAAATCGTTCGTAGCGGCTACTTTATGGTGCAAGAAATTGATTCCTTTGGAGATCCCATTTATTGGAATCAGTATATAAAAACATTTGCACCAGGGACGTATTACTTCCTATTACATAATTACGCATATGTTATTCCTACTGTTGAAACTGTAACGTTAATTGATAGAAAGGATTTAAGTGATGAAAATAATCAAATACCACTTATATTTGGAGAACAATTTGACGTTCTTATGGAATTTGATGGGGATCAAGACTTTTATACATTCACAATAGATGAATTACAATATGTAGAGTTGGGAATAGAGGTTTATAGGTCCACTCCTTTTGAATTTAGAAATTCTGATGGTGATGTACTATACATTGGGAATTCCCGGGATATTAGTGGAAGAATAATTTATATGCTTTATCCAGGCGATTATGTATTGGTAATTGGTGAACAAAATAGTGATTACATACATTTGGTAACATATAAAATAAAATTATCATTGGTGGATATCGTTGATCCTTAACCTAACTGTCTTAATTTGGATCCAAGTTTATATGTAGAGGTTATACTACCTTCAAAAACTACTCTTTGTTATCAATACGAAGCAGCATTGGAGTATGTAGGAGATAAGGATTACTTCATATTTATGGAGGTCTAGAAGCAAATATTGTAACTTGGGATGGAGAATATACCTCTTGGAGTAGCGATGACATAATATACTTAGAAGCAGACAGCTATTATCTTCTGTTTTACAGCGCTTTAAATTTCATTGAGGATAGTTATACAGTTACTATATGTTTGTTTCCAGAATCTTAGAAGCTAAGTCGTCGCTTGATAATTGTGATCCATCAATCATTAAAGGAGCGATGGAACTATCTAATATTTTTGCATGGTCATTTTGTCAAGTTGTAAAATTTGTTTTCTAAGAAAAACGCATCACTTTAGCACATGTTTATGTGGTATAATTATTAAAAATATAA
>JBFFKS010000090.1:0-6125 GCA_041555275.1 Xianfuyuplasma sp.
TACTTAATAGGTACTTATAGCACTATTTTAATTTTAATGACCGTGTGTATTAGATAAATGTGTTGGTTCTGATGCGATAATATCGATGTTTAGAGAGGGTTTTTAAGATAGGGTGAGATTATAAGATTGGTGGAGACGTCGTCTACAAGACATCACCATATATAGGACACTATTTTACTAAACATACAAATAAGCCCCTTAAAAAGCCCCTAAAGCTAATTAGGTGGTATATTCACTTTAGGTTCAATTATTGGAACTCAAGTTTATTTAAAGTCCAGTTGTTTCCAGATTGTACATCCCCACTACCTTTATAAGAAACATCACAAAAATAATTAGTTCTAATAGTAGCACCAAAACCATTTTGGCTATCAACGTATGAATTAATCACCCATCGGTTCTTACCTTTTCTGTATGTTTGAGCTGTCCAAGGAAAATCAGCAGTAGAGGGTGACTTCAACTCTCCTTTAACTAATTGTTGACATAAAATTTGTGTTTCTACTTTTAAATCGATTGCATCTAATTCATTAAAATGTTTATTAAATTTAGCTTCTCTTAACTCTAAATTTTTGTACTCAATATAACACCAATCAAGCACCTCTGTATATTTTAAATCATTATTTTTATTATATGTAAAATCACCCATACAATTATCAAACTTTATTATCAAATTATCTAATTCTGAACTCTCTGTTATATTAAGATCATACATTTTACTTACCATCTTGGCATTCAAACCATGCCTTTCATCGATAGTTAAAGTTCTGTAACTTTTTAAATCATTGTCGATATTTTTTTCTTTTACTGTTTGTTGTGTAGATGACTTAGCTGCTCTGTTGCCACCACTATTTACAGCCAAAATAACAACAAGTATAAATAATACTAAAAAAATGTACCCAAAGATTTTCAATATTTTGATATTTGTAGCTCTATTCTTATTTTCCATAAAACACCCTTTTAAATTTTAATACACCACCATAGTGGTTTGTGTGAAAATCTTAACATACCTATACTTACATCACTACTATAGTGGGTTAAATGCATGAACGATAAACTGAATGATTTTAGTATTGATGAAATTTATATACTTATTGGTAAAAATGTGAGCCAACTAAGAAAAAATGCTAACCTTAGTCAATTAGATTTATCATTAGCTATGGGTAATAAATCCGTAAGTCTGATCTCATCCGCTGAACTATACACAAATAAAAAACACTTCAATATTGAGCACTTACATAAAATTTCAAAGATACTAAATATTTCTATTACTGAATTTTTTAAACCTACTGACTAGATTGATAATTTGCAAAAAAATTACAGTTATTTTGTAGGTCACAATTTTAGTTATAAAACTGTAATTAAAAATGTGCTTAAAAGTACGATAGTACCGTATTTAATAAGTGGTTTTATTGGTTAACAAAAAAGTAAGAAATATCTATACTTTTGTTACTAAAATGTTTACCTAATTTTCAATACTCCAGTAAGTGCGCGAGTACACGCTTTTAACCTCTCTTGTTGTTTTTTCATCTCTCTAAAGTACCTTTTTTATTTTAACTTATCGCTAAATTTTATCTTTAGAGTAGCACCGTTAAACTTCTTATCTTTTGCAAGTATCGCTTTTATCTTTCGCACTATCTGTTCTTTAGTCATTGCATACCCTTTACTGTACTTAAAGCTTGTTTATCTCTCATAAGGTCTGTAAGCTCTTTCAGTTCATATAATGGAAGTGCTAATATCTTTATATTTGGAATTAAAACTTTTGCTTCAACTCTCCAAACTAAAAAATCCAAATTGTTCTTGAGCTGTTTATTATAGATAATTATTTTTTCTATCATAGTTATCTCTGGCTTATTGATGTATCTTGTATCTGTTACCACTCCGTATTTTGTGATGTATGGTTTGAGGGTAAAGAATTGTTCTAGTTTGTTAAGGTTTAGTTTGTAGGGATAATCTAAACATACATCAATATTTACATCTATTTTTGACGTACCAAACGATAAAATCTCTAAAATTGTTTTTACAATATTTTGAGGCGGTGGCTGCTTGTGATATTGTTTCATAGCAAATATAACCATAGTAGCTTTATTGTATTTAGGCGGTGTAGATGAGTTATAATAATAGATATTATAGTTTTCTAATTGATAAGCACTTGTTACCTCATCAGCGGTGAGCCTCTTCTTTAGTTTTGCAAGTATTTTTCTATCTTTGGCATGGATTTTATTCCAGTTGCCTAGCTCTTGAAGCTTATCTTTTTTATGCTGTTTACTGAATTCTACTCTTATGCTGTCTATTGCAAAATCTTCATCATTATTTAGATTAAATTCATTGATAAAATCTTCTAATTCTTGTAAGATGTTCATAGTTTATTGACTCCATATTAAGAACTTGATTTCTTAAAGCTATTGACACATACCACTTAAAGCCCTTTGTGCGAGGGCTAAAGTGCTTTTTATTACTTATATGCAGTAAATGCTTAGACTATCTTAGACTGTATTGTAGGGGGTGTATTTTAACACCTTTAACAACTTGTTTATATAACATTCACTGGTGAGCTATGAGGTATTAAACTTCTACTTTTTGTTTTATAGTGGATAAGTAGTTTTTTTGCATTTTCTACATTTTTCTGATCTTGATCTAACGACCGCTCGAAATGAAAATTCTTATTTTTCTTATTTTTTATATTCACTTCATTTAAAACAATTCCATCATTCTTGATCTTCCTAAAGTATTGGTTTGAATTACTCCAGCGAAAATCGCAACTTGTAAGTGTTTCGCCCTCTATAAATCGCTCTAGTATTTCAATTTTATAGCTCATGATAAGCCTCTTCTATCGCCATCTTTTGAGCTTTTATTAATATCTCTAAGCAGTTGCTTAGAAATATCATTATTTTGATACTCGACTGTACCCTCTCCGGTACTTCTACAATACATTAAGTCTGGAGCATAAATGTATATTTTTTCTAATACTTCTAGGGTGTCAATTTTCTTAATTTTCAAGCCATCTTTTTTAAGTATCTCTTTTAATGCTCTTGGATTAACATCATATTCGCTACATATCTCTTTATAGTGTTGCTTAGTCATTTAAGCCACCTCAACACTATCAAAGAGTTTATTTATCTCTTCAATGTCGAATACTGTGACTCTGGCACTTATTTTTTTTGGAGTAAGAATGCCTTTTGCACTCCAATCCCATACTGTGCTGAGGCCAATTGATAGATATGCCGCTACTTCTTTAGCTCTGAAATATTTTTTTCGAGCACCATACTTTTTTTCTAACTCTGTTGTAGTTTCACTCATGATAATAACTCCATGTTGGGTTACTAAAAGCTCTTAGGTTTTTTGTACAACTTTTTAAATTTAATCTGTATGCAATTAGATTAAGTCGTATCACTTCATATGAATAGTGTAATTATCCCATTTGTTTAGATGCATATAATCAGGGTAATTGTTCTATTTTTTTGTATTTTATGCAAGGTAACAAAAGAGTGTAAAACATCGATATTTATGTAGTTAAAGTAGTGTGAAGGTATTATTTTTCAGTTTCTTTTAAGTCAATGCCTAGCTTTTTAGCATATTTTTTAAATGTTCTATTGTCCATAATCTTATTATTATCATCATATTTTTTCAATATTCTATTATCCGTAATCGTATTATCATCATAACTAGCTGTAGCAAGTTTTCTGATTGAATCATATCTATTTATATTTTGAGGGCTATTAGTATCTAAAAACATTATTAAAATAATTATTAATGTTTCATTCTTGTTATTAGATTTTTTATAAACGCTATAACCTGCATAAATACTTTTATAAAGAGAATCTAATTTATTATCTTTTGTAGTGTGATAATTAAGTAAATTATTAAAAGCTGTATACACATTGTTTGGTTCTCTTTTGTATATGGCTTTTGTCCAAATTTTTTCTACATTGAATATGAAGTTTTCATATTCTACACGTATGTTTTCATTGTTTTCATTGTTTGCTTTTATGTCTTTTAATGCTTGTCTAATTGTTCTATGTATAACCCCTGTAATTATAGAAAGGTCATGTGTAGAGCTTATAGGTTTGTATCGATCAATTCTGTATAGTTCATATTTAATAGTTTGACTTTTACATACCTGTATATGCTGACTAACTATTAAAGAAAGAATAGCATCTAGCATACTATAGAATTTAGAATAATTGTCTCGTATTGCTTCTTCAACAGTATTTTTAATACTGACATCAATAATATCTTTTATGTATTGCTCTTGCATTAAATTTAGTAGTTTGGTTGCATTGTCATTAGTTAAATATTTTTCTTTTAAATTTTTATGTAAATTTTCAATTATAGAATTAATATTTTGACTTATTGCAATAGTTTCCAGTTCTTCATCTGTTATATTTTCCAATCTATCTCTACACAATATAACAAGGTTTAGTATTGTGTCTTTGTTCATCGTTAAAGTATACTTTTGTTGTACATTGTCGTATACATATAAATATGTATTTATTATTTCTATTATTGAGTGAATTTTTAATAATTCGTGCTTAATATTTCTTTCAATCAATGAAAAGAAAACTTCTGAGTATGTATCTTCCATTTATAGCACTTCATCTTTTTGTAACTTATCAAGGTAATCACTCCACCACTGCATAAGCTTCACCCTCTCATCGAGGTACTGCGCCCTGTTGTAAGCCTGAGAAACACTATTACCGACACTATGCGCCAACTGCGTTTCTATGACATGATGGTCAAATCCGCTTTTTTCGTGGGTGATCGTTGAAAACATAGCTCTAAACCCATGTACTACTATTTCATCTTTTGAGTAGCCAATTCTTCTCAGAGCGTTATTAAGTGTGTTGTCACTCATGGGTGAAGTCTTACTTCTTAGGCTGTGAAAGATATAACGGGCGTCACCGCTGTATGTTCGCATCTCTTCAAATATTTTTAGTGTTGTTTCCGTTAATGGGATGAGGTGTTCTTTCTTCGTTTTCATTTTGTCCGATGGTATGCGCCATAGTTTAGCCTCAAAGTCTATTTCGCTCCATTCAGCGTGACGTAGGTTGAAAGGTCTTACAAAGACGTAAGGGGCAATAGTTAAAGCCATACGGGTGGTATAGTCACCGCTGTACTCATCGATGAGGTTAAGTAGCACCCCTATTTTTTTAGGATCGGTTATAGTTGGAAAGTTAGTAGCTGTATGTGAGCGTAATATCTCGTTCTTTTCTAAATCGTTGCATGGGTTGCGTTTTGCGAGCTGATTAGACACCGCATACTTAAAAACTTTGTTGATCTGAGTAAATAGACGATGGGAGCTTTCAACCGCTCCACGTTGCTCTACACGCTTTACAAGTTCTATAATATTTTGAGGTGTTATATCAGCAATAGGGGTTGTTCCGACAAATTTATATACATCATTTTTAAAGGCTCTCTCTAACCTTACCAAATAGGCTTCGTTTAGTTCGTGCCTCTTATCGAGGTAAGCAGTGGCCACAACTTCAAACGTAAGGGCTTCTTTACGTTCAAGGTTATTTCTCTCCACCTTTTCAACCTTTAACACCTCTGAGGGGTCTATACCTTTGGCTATCTCTGATCTATGATCTTCTCTCAGGTGTCTAGCAAATGCTAAATCGATTTCAGGGTAAGCCCCCAGTGCTAACTTTTTTTCTTTACCGGCAAAGTTATACTTTAGTTTCCAGTGTTTACCGCCCGACCTGGTGACCAATAGATAAAGCCCTCTCCCGTCAGTTAGCTTATAGTCTTTCTCTCTCGGCTTTGCTGCGTTGATCTCTTTTGTGCTTAATGGCTTGGCGCTTCGTGCCATAGTCAACCCCTCTTTTAATTTAGGGGCTTTATTTGATGATGCAAAGGGGCTTTTTTGTATAAGCCCCTCTAATCAGCCCCTAAAATAGTTAGATGAGTATAGCATGTGTTAGAGTACATTAGACTATTAATATGACAGGAAGTCCTATTTGCTGAGGGAGAGATAGATTGTATTAGATTATCTTGGATGAGGTAAAAATGTGAATTGGTGGAGACGTCGGGTGTCGAACCCGAGTCCAAAAATAGTTAGAAAATGGCGTCTACATGCTTAGAGACATTGTTTGGTTTAATTCGGCTTCATACAATGTGCAAGATTACGCCGA
>JBFFKS010000091.1:0-6117 GCA_041555275.1 Xianfuyuplasma sp.
ATGGTGCAGATTTAAGAAGTGTTCAAGAATTATTAGGACATTCTCATCTATCAAGTACTCAAATATATACAAAAGTTTCAAAGGAAAAATTAAAAGAATCTTATATGAATGCACACCCAAGGGCAAAAAGGAAGTAGGATAAGATATGCGTAGATTTCAGACAAAAAGATTAACTATTAGACCAATGGATGAAAGAGATGTCGATGCTGTGTTTGAAATGTTAAGAGATCCTAAAACAATGGAATTCTTTGTTGAGGGTATTTATAATAAATCAAAAGTTAAGGAAATTGCTAATCGTAACAAATTGGAGCCAAGACATTTTGTTGTTATGCTAAATGATACATTTGAGATTATTGGAAAAATCTCATGGCATGAGTGGTTTATGAAGAATACATACGAGATTGGTTGGATATTTAATAAAAAACATACCGGTAAAGGATATGCAACTGAAGCAGCTAGACGTTTTATCAAGTATGGTTTTAAGGAATTAAATCTACATCGTATAATCGCTACATGTCAACCAGAAAATGTCGCTTCTAAACGTATTTGTGAGAAACTAGATATGCGTTTAGAAGGAACATTTAAGAAATGTATTCATTTTAAAGATGATGTATGGTGGGATGAGTTATTTTTCGCAATACTTAAAGAAGAATACAATGGATAGTAAAATTCTTACTTAATATCTGATAATGGCTAAACTATAATGTAAAAACCCTAAATATTGTTAAGCTTCTCTAACAATGTAAGGGTTTTTATTTTTGATTACGAATTATCTTGAATATGAAAAAATCATATGATAACATATGTAAGAATAAGGATTGTTGGAGGACAAAAGATGAAGAATATGATTGGGAATACACCACTTCTTGAAATCACATACAAATATAAAGGTGAATTAAGAAAAATATATGCAAAAGCCGAATTTTTTAACTACACTGGAAGCATTAAAGACAGAATGGCAAAACACATTATTGAAAAATCTTATGAAGATGGTTCGTTAAAGAAAGGAATGCCTATCGTAGAAGCTACAAGTGGAAATACTGGAATTGCATTTAGTGCGCTAGGGGCCTTATACGGACATCCTGTTCATATTTTTATGCCAGATTGGATGACCAGTGAACGTAAAAATATGATTAAAAAATATGGTGCAACCCTTCATGAAGTATCTCGCGAACAAGGTGGATTTTGTGGAAGTGTCACATTGGCAGATACATTCGCAAAGAAAATAAACGGTTTTAGACCTCAACAGTTCATAAATCCTTATAATGAAGAGGCTCACTTTCAAACAACTGGAAGAGAAATTTGTGCTCAGCTTGAAAAATATAATGTGATAGCAGATGGACTTGTGGTAGGCGTTGGAACTGGTGGTACAATAATGGGAGTAGGAAAACGTTTAAAACTGCATAACTCGGATATAAAACTATTTCCACTTGAACCCCGCAAATCACCAGCAATGTCATTGGGTATTGAAGGAGGAGAACATCGTATTCAAGGTATTGGTGATGGATTCATCCCTCAACTTGTTAGAATGGATAAGTTAGATGAAGTAGTGGTAGTTGACGATGGTGATTCTGTAATTATGGCTCAAAAATTGGCAAAAGAACTTGGATTAGGTGTTGGTATTTCAAGTGGAGCAAATTTTATCGGTTCTGTAATGATGCAAAATAAATACGGCAAAGATTTTAATGTTGTTACTATTTTTAGTGATGATTCTAAAAAATATTTATCATCAGATTTATTAAAAGAGGAACCCGTTCTTGAAAGGTACTTATCAAAAGATATTGAGTTGGTTGATATTGATGGATCATGCATTTGTAATAAACGCATTGAAGATCATATTTGTGAGTAAATAAAAAGCGCTATATAGCGCTTTTTATTTTATCTTTGTTTTCTATATATGAGATAAATATATCAATAGCTGCATCAATTACGTCTGTTTCGATACTATCAATAGTGTCATTTGGCGTATGATAAACACTCGCTCTTTCGCTATTACTCCATGGCATGGCCATCAGTGTTGTTGCTTTCACTCCCTTTTTCGCTAACTCACCAGCATCAGTACCTCCGGTAAGAAAGGCAATTGGTTTAAGAGAAGCTGGATAGTTCTTGCTTTTAGCAATTTCTACTAACTCACTTGCAAGCTCAGTGCTTAATTCAACACTACAGTTAATATCACTCGTCATGAAGAACAACTCGTTTAAATAATAAGGGCAATCTACATTTAATAGAAAAGTTGGTACTTCTTTAAATTCATTCTTATGTAATTTTGCATAAGCACGTGCCCCTCTTAGACCTTCTTCTTCAGCATCGAAACTAGCAATAATTACTCTTGTATTATTTAATTTATTGACACTAAAATATCTACCGATTTCAACAGCCATAGCACTTGAAATTAAATTATCTCCAGCCCCTGGTGTACCTTTATTAGATGCGAAAAACCACATTTGTCCTGTCAAAAGGAAACCGAGAGACACAATAATTTTTAGGATCGTTGATAGTAGACCTGTAGGGATAAATAAAGATGTAATTGATACAACAAGTAAAACGATAATAAGCGCTATTCCTCCAGTTACTCTAAGATTATATAAAGAAGGCTGATGAATAAAGAAATTAAATATTCTTGCGCTATCATGGTGGCCGCTAATGATTACTTGATTTTTAACATCAAAAGTAGGCTCAACAGACCCAACGACATTTAATCCTTTTTTCTTAGGATAGAACTTATCAATCATTGGCTTGTATAAGAAAAATTGAAAAACTAGAATCAGCAAACTAATAATAATTAAGAATACGGAAATGATAGGAAATTGTAACCATAAAAATATTACAGCGAATAAGTAGCAAGTCACTAAGATTCTTATCCATCCTAAGAATGCTCCCTTATAGACATTGAATTCTTCTAGATTTACATGATCAGTATATGTACCAATTTCCTCTGATAACATCTTTGCTGCATCTAAACTTGCTTTTGTTCCAGCTAATCTAGGACCTATCTTATCGATAATCCTTTTTGTTAATGAAAAAGACTTATTTCTAATATCTTTAATGTTAGCCAATTTTATCACCTCTATTTAAAATTATATCATAAATAAAGCAGTAAATCATTTTACAAATTAAAATCTTAGTGTTAAGATTAAATTGTCTTAATATTAAGGCGAAGGAGGTGTTTATGAAGAACACTCAAATCATGATTGCCTTACACAAACTAAATATAACAATTAATAAAACTGTTGGTAATGACTTAAAAAGATACAATTTAAATTCGAGTGAATTTGGAATCCTTGCACATTTGTATGTGAAAGGAAGAAGTAAAACTCAAAGTATCGGGGAAATTGTATTTATTACTAGCGGTGCAATCACATATTTCACTAATAAGTTTGTAAAAAAAGGTTTAATCACTAGATCACAAGATAAACACGACAAAAGAATTTATTGGCTAGAACTTACAGAAAAAGGTAAGGAATTTTATCAAGAGGTATTAAAAAAACATACAGAATACCTAAATAACTTATTCTCAAGATTTAATGAAATCGAAAAAGAAACGTTATACACTCATTTACGTTATTTCAATAAAGAACTAAGAAAGGACTAATAGGAGGACAATATGAAGTTAAAAGATTTAAAAGGTATAGGTCAAACAATGGAATCAAAATTCATAAGTGCTGAAAATGTTTTTGGCGATTATTATGAAATAAAATTAGAAAAACCAGAAGTATTAAAATGGGATTCAGGAAAACATGCAATATTCTCTTTGCCAAATAGCAAAATAGAAGGAAAAAAATGGCGTGCGCTAAGTATCGCATCTACACCCAAAGAAAATGTAATCTTACTTGGGACTAGAACTGGTGAAAAAATTAGTAGCTTTAAACAAGAGTTAATCAATATGAAACCTGGAGAAATTGTTAAACTAAGAGGTCCATTTGGTTGGTTTACACTTAAAGACAACACTACACCATTGGTACTAATTGCACTAGGTGTAGGCGTAACACCAATTAGATCACTATTAGTGAAACTTGAACATCAACATGATCGCGAAGTAAACGTAATTTACAGTTCGAGTGATTTTTATATGTTCAAAGAAACGATTGATAAGGTGATAAACCATAATCAAACATTCAATATAGAATATACAAAATCAATCGAAGAAACAAAAGAAGCCATCAACAATCAAGCAAAAAAATATGAAAATCAAGCACAATACTATGTTAGTGGCCCGATGAATGCCATAAAATCAGTTCAAACACAATTAAAAGAACTAGGTATTAAACAAGATAGAATTATAAAAGATCCATTCTTAGGATATTAGAAAGATAGGAGACATAAGTCTCTTATTTTTTTGTCTTCTATAGTATAATAAATGATGTATAAATTAGAAAATGGTGATAATATGAAATTACGAAGAAGATTATTGATTTATTGGATGATTATAATCATCGCATTTATCTTGATGTTTGCACTACCTAAACCAAAATTCAAACAAGAAAATCCATGGTTAGCACAAGATGGTAAACCTCTTGTTATGGCGCACGCTGGTGGGAAAGGTGTAAATCCAGGAAATACATTTAATGCATTTCTTTATAGTTATAACCTCGGGGTGGATGTGTTAGAAATGGATGTTCAAATGACAGAAGATAAAATTCTAGTGTTACGACATGGCGAGAATGACACTGGAAATATTCGTTCAATGTCAAATTGTGAGACAGTCATTTGGAAAGAAACCTACCAGTATTTATATGATAATTGCAACTTTGGTTATAATTATCAAGAGGAAGATGGGACTTATCCATATCGAGACTTAACACAAGAAGAATGGATTGATGCCAAGGTATATTTAACCACCTTAGAAGAACTCTTTATCGCTTTTGGTGATTCAATATTATATAACATCGAAATCAAAGCAGATGCGGATGCATGGCGCACAGAAACTGCAGATCAATTATTTATCCTAATTAAACAATATGATTTATTTGATAATGTTCTAATAGCTACGTCATTTGAAGACATCAGTCTCTATATCGATGAGATCTATCCTGAGATGTTTTTAAGTACATCTCATAATGAAGCACAAAATATGATTATTAAATCATACACATTTACCAACTTATTCTATATACCAGGACAGTACAGTTCACTACAAATTCCCACATCTTTTAATTTACCGGTGATTAATGAACTAAACCTTTCAACCAAACTATTAATTTTTAACGCTCATAGACATAATATGGCAGTTCATTACTGGACAATCAATGATGAAGATGAAATGAGAAGACTTATTGAATTAGGCTGTGATGGTCTTATCACAGACTATCCAGAACTACTATTAGATATCCTTAATGAGGAATAAGTAGTTTTGTAAGATAATAAAGAAAAAAATCTTTAATAGAATCAAATAAAAAAGCACAACTAACGATAACGATTAACGAGGTGATTTGATGAAAATAACCATTATTTCAGTGGGTAAAATAAAGGAAAAATATCTTGTAGAAGGTATACTAGAGTACGCTAAAAGACTATCAAAATATACAAAATTAGAAATGATTGAAGTCAAAGACGAACACGCACCAGAGAACCTATCCCAAAAAGATATTGATAATATTAAACAAAAAGAAGCAGATAGAATAACCAAGAAACTTAAGGACTCATATGTTGTAGCTTTGGCAATTGAAGGAAAACAACTATCATCCTTAGAACTATCAAAAACAATAGAAACAATAAAAACTTATAACAATTCACATATTACTTTTGTTATTGGTGGGTCTTTAGGATTAGCGAAGGATATTCTTAGGAATGCAAACATGTTACTATCCTTTTCAAATATGACATTTCCTCATCAGTTGATGAAACTAATATTACTTGAACAAGTATATCGTTCTTTTAGAATAAACAACAACGAGCCGTATCACAAGTAGTTGCAACTATAGATATGAACTGCATAACAAAGCCCTCTTGGGCTTTTTATTTTGGGTCTTATATGACCTGTTATTTATAATAAGGTGTGATATAATATAAATAAGAAAACGTGAGGGAAAATATACAGTCCTTAAATGAGGACTGTTTTAGGAGGAAAAATGAAAAAATACAATTTATTAGAAGACAAAACAATAGTTGTCAATGATC
>JBFFKS010000092.1:0-6004 GCA_041555275.1 Xianfuyuplasma sp.
ACTTATTTTTTTAAATGCATATTTTTTATCTCAAAAATCAGGAAATGGTATTATTATATTACCTAAGGAGGTGTCTAAATGATTAAACTATTTAGGAAAGAAGAAATAGGGAAGGCTGACTTTGGATGGTTAAAAGCAAGATATCATTTTAGTTTTGCAAACTATTATAACAAGGATAAAGTAAGGTTAGGCTCTTTAAGAGTATTAAATGATGACTTAATAGGACCACATACTGGATTTGATACACATCAACATAATGATATGGAAATTATCAGTTATGTTATCGACGGTGAATTAACACATCAAGATTCAATGGGAAATAAAAGAACACTAAAAAGAGGAAATGTACAATATATGAGTGCTGGAACTGGAGTATATCATAGTGAACATAATTTAGGTGATGAAACTGTTAGAGGACTTCAAATCTGGATATATCCATATAGTAAAGGGTTAAAACCAAACTATGGTGATAAAGCCTTTACGTTTGAACAAAGACACAATAAATTATTTAATATTGTTTCTGGAGAAAATGGAAATGCTGCAATTAAAATTTATCAAGATGCTGAAATCTATGTTGGAGAATATACAGAAGATATAAAAGAAGAAGTTGCATTAGGTGGTTTTGATTATGTGTATTTTATTCAAATTGAAGGAGAAACTCTAATTAATGGACAACAACTGAATTTAGGAGACGCATTGATGAGTGATGAAAATCTAACTTTGGATATTAAGAAGGGCTCACATTTCTTATTTTTAAAAGTAAACGAACTATAAAAATGAAGACAAATATCTTCATTTTTTTTTACTTAATATGGTATAATGTAGAGGAGTCTTATTGAAAAAAGGAGAAATATTATGAGTAAAGAAATTGCAATAATAGCCTGTTCCAATGCTTGTTTAGATTATTTTGATTATGATTACAATATCCCTATTTTTAGATCATCACTTCACCTTGGAGATGAAACATATCTAGACCATACAGAAATCAAAGCAGATGATTTCTACAAAAGGTTAGAATCAGATAAAAGTGTCTTTCCAAGTAGTAGTTATATGCCACTTGGCCAAATGATTGAAATCTACGAAGAACTTGTAAAACAAGGATACAAAAAAGCAATCGTTGTTTCGATTTCAAAAGAATTAAGTGGAATCTATAATGCATCTCAAATGGCAAATAATGAAGTAGAAGGTATCGATGTAACAGTCTTTGATTCAAAAACGCTGGCATATCCTCAAGCGAAAATGGCTCTTGTAGCTTCACAAATGGCAGAAAAAGGAAATAGTGTTGATGAAATAATCAAAGAATTAGAATACATTCGCGACAATAATAAAATTTATTTTGCCGTTAATACATTAACGTACCTAGTAAAAAATGGTAGGCTTAGTGGAGCAAGTGGATTTATTGGAAATGCAATGAAGATTAAACCAGTATTAACAATTTCTGAAGAGGGAAAAGTTGAAACAGTAGAAAAAATAAGAACATTTAAAAAAGCTGTAAATCACATTTTAGAAAAATACTTTGAAGAAACAAAGGGATTGGAAGTAGAACCTTTTGTAATTCATGCGAATAATCCAGAAGTAAGAGATGAAATCATTGAGAGTCTTAAATCTCACGATCCAAAACTTAAGGATGTATTTTCAATGCCACTAACAGCCGTAGTTGGTGCTCATGCAGGACCAAAAACGATTGGACTTGGATACTACATAAAAAAATAATTAATTGATGATAAGAATAAAATTCTTATCATTTTTATTTTTTTTATTTTAGTTATTGTGTTTCACACAGTAATGTGATATTCTTTAATTGTGCATTGCACAGTAAAGGAGGTTTTTTTATGATTACGCAATTTAAAAAGGGTATTGTTGAACTATGTGTTCTAAAAATGGTAAGTAGAAAAGATATGTATGGGTTTGAAGTAATTGATACACTATCAAAAGAAATTGAGGTAAATGAAAATACGATTTACCCCATCTTAAGAAGATTAACAAAGCAGGAGTATTTTGATACATACAAAGAATCTATGAGTATCGGCGCTCCTAGAAAGTATTATAAAATAACTGGTTTAGGACAAGAGAAACTTAATTTAACTGAAATAGAATGGAAAAAGTTTGTTGATAGTGTTTCTCGAATTTTAGGAGGTAAAGAAAAATGAAAATTGATTATTTAAAAGAATTGCGATCTTATCTAGATCTATATGTTATTGATGAAGAGGAAAAACTTGATATCATAAGTGATTATACAGATATGTATGATGGTTGGAAATCACAAGGATTGAATGACGAAGAAACGGAACAAAAATTAGGGAAACCAAAAGCGATTTATCGTGAACTTGTTGTGGATTATAAAAAAGTACCTAGAAAAAGCAGCAAAACTGATAAATACATCGCAATCAGTCCCTTTGTAAGCTTAATTATTTTCTTTGTTTTAGGATTTGGTTTTAATTTTTGGGTTTATTCTTGGTTAGCGTTTTTACTTATACCAATTACAGCAATTATACTAGAAATGTCAAAAGCAAAAGAACAACACATATTTACTGCGCTTAGTCCATTTGTTGCAACTATCGCATACTTCATACTTGGTATGGCATATGGTTTATGGCATCCAGGATGGTTGGTATTCTTGTTGATACCAATAGTAGCAATACTTGTTGAAGTAAAATCAATTGGAATCTTAAACACTCTAGTATCTTTAAGTCCATTTGCTGCAGTTATTATATTCTTCTATTTTGGAGAAAAAGAATTGTGGAACCCAGGATGGTTGGTATTCTTAATTATTCCTGCACTTGGCGTTTTGAATGAAAAGAAAATCTGGAAAATATTAATCTGGGAAATCACAATCCTTGGTGGAGCTGTCGCGTACTACTATCTAAATGATACATTAGAAGTATGGGGATACTCACTTCTGGCATTTGTTCCACTAGTTGTATGGAGTTTATCACAAAGTGATTGGCAAGTTGATGGAGAGTTCAATATTAAATATTCAGTCATTACAGGAATATCACTTGTTGTATATGTAGCACTTGGTTTATTACTTGGTTGGTGGGGGTATGCATGGATAGTTTTCTTTGCAGTACCTATCTATGCAATTAATAAAGAAGCCAAACAAGCAAGAGTAATTGCTATATCACCTTTTGTAGCTACATCTCTCTTTATGACACTAGGATACTTTTTTGGAGTTTGGGAATGGGCTTGGATTGCTTTCCTAATTATTCCAGTAACCGCTATTATCAAAGAATCTTAAACAATTCATAATATATTCACAACTCATATTTGTATTTATAGTAGAATTGTACTATGTTCTACTCTAGGGAAACAGGAAGCATAGGAACATAGGGAATTAAGGAGAGGGTTAATAATCCTCTTTTTAATGAAAAAAAATAGGGAGTTGATTTCATGTATCTAGAACCCAAAAAGTTTTTCAAAAGATTTCTGTTATTAGCAGTTCTAACACCAGTTAATTTTGTAGTATCATTTGCACTGGTATCATCAACAAATCAAATCGCAATAGTGACAGCAGGAATCTTAGTTATTGGAAACCTTATTTTCCTGTTAGCATTTGTCGTTATTGCATTATTGAATGTTATTAGGAATATTTTTCAAGGAAAAGACAGAAAAGACTCCGGAATGCACCTAGTGAATTTAATGTTTTCACTAACTACAACTGGAATCTTCTTCATATTCATCATGACAATTTTAATTGGTGCCTTCGCTATACTAGCACCTCTACTTGGAGCGCAATAAAAAAAGGAACGAAAGTTCCTTTTTTTTATCTATAAAACGCATCTCTAAATAAGTCAAGGTATATTGCCATATTATCTTTTAATTCTTGATAAGCGCTAGGCGTATATACATTGTCATATTTAACTTTCCAATCAAAACTAATTCGATCTATAGTCCATCTTACAACTTCTAATGAACGATCGATATTAATTTTTTCATTGAATAAATAATAATCAATATTACTAAAAAGTTTCTCAAATGATTCCTGAGAATATTTCAAGTTTGCTTCATTAGCTGCATTTATTATATCCTGATCAGTTACAAGAGAATGTTTTTTAAACAAATCGGTAAATAATGGATGATTACTATAAGATTCAATCTTTTGGAAGGTTGAAGCTTGTAATCTATTTAAAACATCTCGATCTGCAAAATTAACTCCATCATATAATTCTTGAGTTACAGTAGCAACTGCAAAATTAAATATATGAATATATAACTCCTTTTTGCTAATGAAATAGTGAAATAATAATCCTTTGGAAACATTTGCTTCACGTACAATTGTATTCGTAGATGCTTTTTTATACCCCTTGTCAGCGAACTCTACAAGAGCTGCTTCTAATATACGGTTTCGTCTTGCATCGTCGTGTTGTAAAAATTCACTCATATATATCATCCTTTCTAGGCAATAAAAAAATTGGTCAATATAATGATAACACTTCCTTGACCACTTTGTCAATAAAAATATGTTTTGACCAAAGTTATCCACAGTTTATGTATAGTTATCCACATTATCCACAAAATAGCAAGTAGTTTTTATTTTATATACGAATTAAAAACAACATTTTTGTATACTCAAAAACCTATAGTATTTGGAATGTAGATTTCAGAAATAAATAAAGACCATTCTTTCAAAACTCTAAAAAAAGAAAGAAGATTAGTAAGGTGTTTTTTAAATCGTTTATATACCAATTTAAGCCAATTATTTACGGTTTTGAGTACCTTAAGAGTGAATAAATTATAACATTTGCATCTTTTACTAAATTAGAAAATGAGAAAAATAATCAAAAAAATAATCCAAAAGAGTGGGTTATTTTTTTTGTGTTAGCATTAAAAATATTAATAGTTTGTAAAAAAAAATAGGTTGTAATTATAGATTATTAAACTTCAATATTATAGTATGACTACCATTATTTGAATCGAGCCATAAGGGTAAAAAACATCCATCATTTACCTTGTAATTTTTAGAGAGTATCACGTTAAGACTATCTAATTGGTCGATTTCTAGCATGATATAAATATAAACATTTTAAATAGATATAATCAAAGGAATCAATAAATATTTACTTTTTTAATGTTGAAGTAAATTTTGATTGCTTAATAAAGCGAAAAACGAGTTTGGACTCGTTTTTCTATTCTACATTTGATTTTATAATTTCAGAGATATTTATTTTCTCATAGTATTTGTTTATATATATGATTATTACAGCAAATATTACATTTAATGCTAAGAATCCTAGAATGATATTAAGATAATTTATTTTTAAAATCAATTTAAACCCAACTGTCTCCATTAAAGTTTCTAACATTAAATTTAATAAGTATGATGTTATTGGTACGGCAAGAATGTATGAGACAACAAGAACCAAGTAAAAACTAATGAGATATTTCTTATTTATTTCTGAATTGTTATAACCTATTGATTTTAATATTGCGATGCTTATTCGATTATCATTAAAATAAGAAATGATTACAAGTCCAAAAATAAAGAGTGACAATGTAATTGAGAGAACAAGTAATAGATTTAGAATCAAACTCGATACGTTTAATACTGCTGCGAATTCATCTAATGAGTTTTGATAATCGATTCTTGAGGTGATGTGTTCGCTGTAGTACTCTTGATCTGTGATAAATAGTCCGTTGTAGTAATCATTACTTAAACGGAAGTAGGAGTTTACGACTTCTTTTTTTAAGAAGACATTGTTCTCTATTAACTCATTTGATACTGCTACTATTTCATATTCATCTTTGATACCACCAATTTCAATTTCTATGATATCCCCTTTTTTAACATTGAGTGCTGAACTTAGATAATCACTTACAATAACGCCATCTTCAAGAAGTTTATTGTTTTCTATTTCATTATCAACCAACAACTTCAACTTATTTGAAGTGTCGATTCCATATACAGAAGTGTTAAAAATAACATCTAACTCACGATTATTTACCTTATAGATTTTCCCATATACTTTCGTAAAAGACTCATAACTTTCATCATACGCCTCATCTG
>JBFFKS010000093.1:0-5945 GCA_041555275.1 Xianfuyuplasma sp.
AATACTGCTCAATGTTTTGTCCCCATCTATCTCTTTTTTGCTCATAAATATTATACAAGTATTGATCTAAATACTGATTTAAGAAATCTGCACATGAAATACCATGTGTTTCAACATAATTGTTTATCACTTCTAGTTCGTCTTTAGTGAAATATTCACTACAGTTTTCAGGAGTTATTTTAGATCTAATCTCACCAGTCATCGCGATAGAAAATTGTCCTCGTTCTTTAATCTTTCCGATATTATTAACAAGTATGCTTTCTAAGTAACCATCATCTTGCTCAACTTCAATAAGCATAACAGCGTCATTTGCTTTCGCTATTTTTTTCAGTTTATTATACTTAATGCAATCTTCATCACTTAATGTTTGAATTTGATTAGTACTATTTTTAATTTTCGATTCTGATCTTGAAAAAACATTATGTAAAATATAGTCGAGTTCCATAGTTACACCTCCGTTCTGATGATTCCATATTATATAAAAATGAGTCGTTTTGGAAGACATCATCTTACGAGTTAAGATTTATTTAAGATTTGGGTTTGATATGACATAAATAAATCCAAAATATTTTTAGAAATGGCATATTCAATTGATGGATAATGAATAAAAATTCAACAACTTTCAAAAGAGTTTCACACTTATTGACTAACGGTCAGTAAAATAGTATAATTATAGTAACCGATAGTCTGTAAAATCGGAAAGGAGTTTTTACTATGCCGTTAAAATTATATGATAAGGAAAAAATATTAGACGCATGTTTCCAACTATTTGTAGGTAATGGATATGCAAATACATCAACTGCGATGTTGTCAGAAACAGCTGGAATCTCAAAATCACTATTATTTCATCATTTTAAAAGTAAGAAGAAACTATATATTAGTATATTAGAACGTTGTTTTGAACAATTATCAAATGAGTTAATTGAAGAACCAATTTCCGACTTTGATAATTTCTTCGAAGTAAAAGAGAAAGTTGGACTAAATAGAATTAACTACTTAAGACAAAATCCAGACATCGCTAAGTTTCTTTATGAAGCTTATAGTAATACACCAGAAAGTTTAAAAGAAGAAATCCATACTTTTACAATACATTTAAAAAGTAAGTATCGCTCTGAAGAAGAAGTGAAAAACAAGCGAATGCAAAACTTATTTCATCAAATACCATTAAGAAGTGAAATCAAGGAAGAAGAAGCATTTGAACTTGTTTCCATTATTGATAACTACTTTAAGAAAAAAATAGCGATTGAATTAACCGATGAGACAAACTTACTAGATGATAATTATTGGGAAAACTTACTATTAAAAAAGAAAACATTCCTTAACATGATACGTTTTGGAATTGAACAAAAGGAGTAGTAGGTATGAAAAAAATTATATATGATTTAAAAAAAGACCTTGACTGTAAACTTGTCGATGTCGGAGGAAAAGCAGCTAATTTGGTAAAATTAGCTCAAGTTGAGAATGTCTTACTACCAGATGGATTTTGTTTAGCAACAAGTGTGTTTAAGGAAGTTTTTAAGGATAACGAAAAATTAAATACCGAACTCAATAAGCTCGAAAATGTAACCAATACAGATCATAAAACGATAAGTGAAATCAGTCTTAAAATAAGAGAGATTATTATGGAATCAACCATTCCTGATTCTATCAAGTTAGAAATTCATAAGTATGTGAAGAAATTAGGAGAAAATAAGGCTTATGCTATACGCTCAAGCGCAACAGCAGAAGACCTTCCCTATGTTTCTTTTGCAGGGCAACACGATTCGTATCTTAATATTGTTGGTTTTGACAATATTATTATCCATATAGTGAAGTGCTGGGCATCTTTATTCACAGACCGTGCAGTAACATATCGAATTCAAAATTCGTTTGATCACAAAGAAGTTAAGTTGGCTGTAGTTATTCAACAAATGATTTTCTCTGATTATTCAGGAGTGCTTTTTACTGCAGACCCAATTTCATCTGACCGAAAAATAGTTTCCATTGATGCGAACTATGGATTAGGGGAAGGTTTTGTATCAGGGTATCAAAACGCGGACAATTATAAAGTTGTTGAAGGTTCCATCAAATCAAAGGAAATTGCGACTAAAAATACTGGTGTGTATGCAAGTGGAAATAATAAAATAGAAACCATTACCCTAGATGAAAGTCTTAAAAATAAACAGGTTCTTTCAGATTCGCAAATACTAGAATTAGAAATACTTGGAAGACAAATAGAAACTTATTTTTCATTTCCTCAAGATATAGAATGGTGTATATTTGATGAAAAAATATACGTTTTACAAAGCAGACCAATAACGACATTATATCCAATGCCAAACAAAATAAAAAACGAAACAAGAGTTTACGTTTCATCAGGTCATTTACAAATGATGACTGCTCCGATAAAGCCACTAGGTATATATTTCTTTAAGTCAGTCATCAGCAATCCACCGTCAATTGAAATCGGTGGGAGACTGTATCTTGATTTATCTCATGATTTATCATCCTTTTTTGGTAGAATGATTGCGAAAAGTTTATTTGGCGTTATAGGGGAAGAGCTCTTAACAAATTCAGTGAAGCAGATTATTAAAGACAAAAAATTAATGAAACAACTTCCAAAAGGTAAAGAAAAAGTATTCAACATTGAAAATAGTAGTGGGCCATTCGCAATACTTATCAATGCATATAAAGCATATAAGAAGAGTGACTCTGATATTGTAAAAAATATTATTCTTCAAGAGGAAGAAAACATCAAGAAAATGCAAAATGAGTTAGAAGCATTGTCAGGAGTTCAGGTATTTGATTATATTCATAGCGATCATGATAATAGAAGAGTAAAACTAATGCCGCCCAAGAATGCCGGTGTCATGACAGCAGCAATGTTGGGTATTATGTCATTTGACAAAAAGATTAAAAAATGGCTAGGTGAAGAAAATGCAGCTGATACTATCATTATGTCGGTACCAAATAGTATTACTACAAAAACAGGATTTGAATTAATGGATATTGCCGACAAGATTAGAGACTATCCAGAAATCATTGGTTATCTAAAACAACCAAATGAGGACACCTTCTTTGAAGATATCAGCAAACTTAAAGGTGGACGAGTTTTTGTTAGTTCATTCAAAGAATACTTATATGAATATGGTATGAGATGTTCTGGAGATATTGATATTACTGCTGCAAGATGGATAGAAAATCCACTAGAAATTGTTCCTATTATCTTAAGTAATATTGATAATTTTGAACCAAATGCTTCTCTTAAAAAACATGAACAAGGAGTGCTACAGTCAGAACAAAGAATTAATGAATTACTCGCTAGAATAAATAAGTTACACGGAGGAAAAAGAAAAGCAAAAAAAATTAAAAAACTTGCTGGTGTAATTAGAAATTATGTTGGTTATCGTGAATACCCGAAGTTCTCATATATGAAAAGATACTATATTTACAAGCAGGCAATGTTGAAGGAAGCAGATATACTTGTGCAAAAAGGTATTATTGATAAAAGAGAAGATATTTATTTCCTCTATTATGATGAACTAAAAAGTATTGTTAACGGAGATGAATTTGATAGGAGCATTATTCATAAAAGAGAACAAGATTATAAGAAATACAACAATTTAACACCACCCCGAGTATTGACATCCAATGGTGAAGTAATAAGCAGTGACTATGATTTGACTAATCTTCCTGAAAATGCGCTTAAAGGACTAGCGGTATCTGCTGGAATAGTCGAAGGAAGAGCAAGGGTAGTAAAAGAACTAAAAGATGCATTTATTACAGAAGGAGACATTTTGGTAACTGAATTTACGGATCCAAGTTGGACACCAACATTTGTCACAATCAGTGGGTTAATCACTGAAGTCGGAGGAATATCAACACATGGAGCAGTAATTGCTAGAGAGTATGGATTACCCGCTGTAGTCAGTGTTAAAAATGCAACCAAACTTATTAAGGATGGACAATTGATTCGATTGAATGGTTCAAAAGGATACATTGAGATACTATCTGAAGATGGTATTGACAATAATAACTAAAAAGAAAAGCCATAAAGTAATTTAACCTTTATGGCTTTTCTGTTATTTATAAACTCTTTTCAACTTCCATAATTACATCATTTAGTGTTGGTACACCATACGCTGTAAGGATTGTTTCATCCAATACAATTATTGGTAGAATATTTGATAGTGTTTCTTCTATATTTTCTTCAGTAACTCTAAAAGCTGCATTTGTATTGTTAAGCAATATATTCATTTTCTTAATTAATACATCTGACTCTAGTTCTGAAATCGGTAGAAGATCTATATCCAGTTCTTTACTGAAATTATATTTCTTAAGGTTATCAACCAGATCATTCATGTCTTCGACAACAGAAGAACCACTACAACCACAATTACATCCACAACCACCACTTGGATTCGTATCGAGAATTACTTCTAAATTCTTTTTCATTCTTACCAGCTCCTTATTTTTATAATAATAGAGTACTACAAATAGTAATTTATAGAAAGCATTGTACCTTCGTAATGCCATTTTTTTTAATTAAGAAAATTTATTCTAAACTACACTTATATAAAACAAGATACTGTGTCGTTATATCAAGTATTTTCAGTATACAAGTAAAAAAACATACAAATTAGGAATTTTGTGTTATCATTGATTGAAATAAAAAGACATGTATATTCAAAATGTAATTCATTTGATTGTATGTATGTTATCTCATAAAAAGGAGCAATCAAATAAATGACATTTCAAGAACTGAATATTATCGAACCAATATTAAAAGCTTTAAAGAACAAAGAGTATTTAATTCCAACACCTATTCAATATGAGTCTATCCCAGTATTACTACAAGGAAAAGACATTTTAGGTAGTGCTCAAACAGGTACCGGAAAAACTGCCGCATTTGCGATACCAATTCTACAAAATCTTCATTTAGAAAATCAAGATGGAAAATCAAAAAGAACAATCAAGGCATTGGTGCTTGCACCAACAAGAGAACTTGCCTTACAGATTCATGATAATTTTAAGGAATATAGTGAAAATATAAATATTAGAACTACCGTAATTTACGGAGGAGTTCCTCAATCAAGACAAGTTCAAAAATTAAATAGCGGTGTGGATATTTTAATAGCTACACCTGGAAGACTACTTGATTTAATCCAACAACGAAAAATGACACTTAGTAACGTATCATATCTAGTACTAGATGAAGCCGATAGAATGTTAGATATGGGATTCATAAGAGATGTAAAAAAAATTGTAGCTATGGTTAAAAAAGAAAGACAGACGATGTTCTTTTCAGCGACAATGCCACAAGCAATTGTGAATTTATCTAATGAAATGTTACAAAATCCTGTTAGAGTAATGGTATCTCCAGAAGAGGAAACCATTGATAAAATAAAACAAACCATCTATTTTGTTGGTAAAAAGAAGAAGATTGATTTACTTGTTGATCTGTTAAGACAAAAAGATTTAAAATCTGTTTTGGTATTCTCAAGAACCAAACATGGAGCGAATCATATAGTAAAGCAACTTGATCATTTAGGGATTCGTTCAACCGCAATCCATGGTAATAAATCTCAAGGTGCAAGACAAAAAGCACTTGCTCAATTTAAGTCAGGACAAGTACGTGTCTTGGTAGCAACAGATATTGCTGCAAGAGGTATTGATGTGGATGAATTGTCTCATGTTATTAATTTTGATTTGCCTGAAGTTCCTGAGACATATATTCACCGTATCGGAAGAACAGGGAGAGCAGGATTAGGTGGATTTGCTATTTCTTTTTGTTCACACGATCAAGCCAACTTGCTAAGAGATATTCAGAAACACATCAAAATGAATATTCCAGTATTAAATGACTCTGTGTATTCGATAGATGAAGACGACATTTCAACCTTAAAAGAAACACAAAAATCTAACAAGAATAGTAAACCAGCTAATAAAAATAAAAATAATAGATC
>JBFFKS010000094.1:0-5937 GCA_041555275.1 Xianfuyuplasma sp.
CCAACTGATCCAGAATGTGAAGTAGATTGTACTGTTACACCAACCGATCCAGAATGCGCAGTAGATTGTACTGTTACACCAACCGATCCAGAATGTGATATAGATACTTTTAGTGATGCGGTTGCGTTGCTAAATATGTATGCAAATCGTGTTGGGATGCTCGAAGAAGGAGAACAAGAAGGTTCTAATGTTTCATTTTTAACCAATCTTGTTTACACAGGGTTAACAAGAGAAGATTTTACAGAGTATGATGAAAGAATTCCTTGGGATAATGATGGAATGTTTTTTGAAATGAGTTTTGTTGTTGTAGAGCATAAAAGTATTTTTGAACAATATGAAGACGAATGTATGGAAGTACAGGAGGATAACTATTGTACAATTTTAACTGAAAATGAGTCACATAAATTAAAATTTAGTATTGATGGAAATAAATTATATATAGAAGATATTAGATATCAAATTTATTCTGATTTTAACGGTGATATAATTTGGATTCATGCAGGGTTAATTGAGTTGAATTTAGTTGATGATAAAGTAGTGATTAAATATGTTAGAGATGTTAGTGAAGGACATGAAGGTAATATGATTTCTCGATATTACTATGATGAAATTGTCGAGGATAATTATGTACTTTCAATGGCTATAGAAGATAGTAACTACTATTATCAATATGTATCATTAGTAGACAGTGAACTGCGGTTGATAACAAACTCAGAAGAAGGACTAGCGCTTAATTATACGAACCCAGAAACAAAAATTAGTTATAATATAAACTTTGATACCGAAAAAAATGTTGATAGGTTTAATATTGTTTGGGGAGAAAATGACCTCTTGCGATATAAAGAGAACGTTAATGAGAAACAAATTGTAATTTGGTGGAATTTATTAGAGACGAATGGCTGGGATACTGTTGATATCAATGATAGTCAAGATATTGTAATGTATAAAGATGGGCAATTAGTATTGGCTGATTACGATTTATTTGGAAGTTATGAAGGTAGACAATACTTGATTGCGAAAAAAATATTTGAAAATACTCCGATAAACGAATTAATCTTTACGTTGCAGACTGAAGGATTATCTTTTACAGGTGTATCTTATAGTGATTTTGTAGCTGAAATAGATGAGATAAAAAATAATAGTATTAGTTTTTTCGAAACAATTGACTTTACTGGAACGGAAACTGAAATTATTCAAGAGTTAGATGGGATGGTTCCATTTAGAGTTGATGGAAATATCGTTACAATTATAGTAGAAGAACTGACAGAATCGATTCAATAGATAACTAAATTAAAAAGACTATTGTATAAATGATTATACAATAGTCTTTTTTGTAGTTTTATTTGATTTTTTTGAAGATTAAATACAAAATAGTAGTAATATTCTTCAATAGATACTTTCACATATTAAGACCAAGAAGATAATGCGGTAATAATAACACCAAGAAAATATAATGGTATTAGAACTAGATATCCAACTCCGAAACCGATATATGAATATAGTTTAATTTTAATAGCGTATGCTGTTGTGAATACAGCACCAAATAGGCTGAAAAATCCGAAAACTACAATGAAAGGTGCTATTATTTGAAACAAATCGTTATTTTCCAATACTCTTCCTGCTAGAAAGAAAAACCCAATCATGAAAACAAAAAAACCTAAATCAACAAAAAATCCAATCTTAATAGCCTTTAAATACTTTTCTTTAGTCATTTTATTTGCTCCTTGCTCTTCTATAGTATAGTGTTATGTTATTGTTTAAAATTTCAGATTGTTCTAGTTGCAGTTTGATATCATTTTTAAAGGGTAAAAATAATGGGATTCCTGAACCAATTAAAGTGGGAGTAATTGTGATTTGATATTCGTCTATTAAATCTTTTTCTGTGAAATATTGAATCAGCTTAGCTCCACCAAATAACCATATGTTTCCATCTTGTTTGGTTAAAATTGTTTCTATATCTTCAGAAGTAAAAATGAAGTTATCAATTGGTTCAAAGTTTTTTGACGTTACTACTATCGTTTTTTTATCTTTAAATGGATAGTCACCAAATTGGCACATGATATCATATGAGTTACTACCCATAATGATTGTATCTATAGTGCTTAAAAATTTGTTAAACGGTTTCATTGCTTCGGGACTTGGTTGTGGTAAAAAATCCACATCATGGTCTTTTCTTGCAATATAACCATCAACTGACGTTGCTAAATTAAGAATTATTTTTCTCATAGTATTCCTCCAAAAGTAGGATTTTATCAATTCGATTCATTGCTCTATATGCATTATACCATTCATCAAGGCTAGAAAGGTAAATATCTACATTATTTTTACTAGTTATTTTTTCTCTCAAATCTTGATTGAAAGGAAAGATATAAGTGCCTTCACTTGTTTTAACCTTGAAACCGAGCATTAAATCAAAATGAATATCACTAATTGTAAGTGAAAAAAAATGAGTTGTACTATATTTTTCATTATGTTTCAGGTATTGATAGGGAAATTTTTTCAATACATCAAGCAATTTTATATAGTCTGATTCATCAATAAGTATATCAATATCATTTACTTCTGTTTGAATTCCCTTAAAGTGTAACAAAAATGAACCACCTAAAGCCCAAGTAATTTCATTTTTATTAAGTATTGTTGCAAAGTACTCTAGTGTCTTCGTTATTTTATTCATAATGTTTCCTTCTTTCTTCATAAAAGGGTAAACCGTAAATATAACCAATAAAGGATGCGAAAGTTAGCCAAACAATAATATATGCTAAATGACTTTTGTTATAGATCCAAGATAAAGGAGTTCCATTTATTCCTGGTTTCATTATGAAAAATAGATTTAATTGATCAGGATTATTAACACTAAAACTTAAAATACCACCTGCAATTGCCATTGATAAGGTAACAAAAAAATATAATTTCCAATCTTTTTTGAAAAGTTTAAAGTCTAAAATCCTAATCATATAAAAACCAGTTAGAACAATTAGGATATGTCTTAAAAAGAACTGATAGAAATTGTATCGATTTGGTCCTTCTAGTATGTTTGGTCCAAGAAGAGAAAAAACCGCTCCATATCCCCAAAAGAATGATAAAACTGTAAAAAATCTATTTTTTGTTAATAAAGCGATACTTCCAAAGTAAATAGACCAACCACAAGTAGCTTCGGGAAGATACATATACCATGGTAGATGATTGTCATAAATATACAAGTAAATAGTGATGTTGGAAAGTAACATGAAAGCTACTATACAATACCTAACAATTTTCTCATGTTTCCAGTTTTTTAATTTTGTAGAGTACTTAAAAAACACAATAAAAAATAGGATGCATATTATTACAGTTATTATGTGAGTTAATGAAAATTTTTCAAATTCTGCTATACCATTATAGGGAATCCTTGAAAAAAATGTAGTTATCATATAATCACCTCTTGTATACTTATCCTAATTATATCATAATTGAATAAAATGAAAATGTGAAGACACAGACTCCAATGAAGTTTTGGGGGTTTTTATAGAAAAAAATGCAACAATATAGTATAATGGAGTATTGTAAATGAGGTGTTTATATGAGTCTAGAAAGCAGAGTATTAAGTAGATATATACCTAACCATTTAGCGATTATAATGGATGGTAATGGAAGATGGGCAAAAAAGCGTGGTTTAAGTCGTACAATGGGTCATAAAAAAGGTAGTGAAAACTTAAAGGATATCGCTATTTATGCAAATAAACTTGGAATTAAGGCTCTAAGTGTATATGCATTTAGTACTGAAAACTGGAAACGACCAAAAGCTGAAATAGATTATTTAATGAAGTTACCTGCAGAATTTAGAGAAACATTCAAAGGTAAATTTAAGGAAAATGATATAAGAGTTATCTTTTCTGGAAGAAGAGATCGATTTCCTAAAGATGTTCAAGAATTAATTATAGAAGTTGAGGAAAGCACAAAAGATAGAATAGGAATGATTTTAAATATCTGTTTTGATTATGGGAGTTATACAGAAATCCTGGATGCTGTAAAAGAAATCAGTAAAGACTATAAAAAAGGCAAAATCAAATTAGATGATATTAGTGAAGAATTAATGACAAGTCACTTATATACAAAAGAATTACCAAAACTAGATCTATTAATTAGAACAAGTGGTGAGAAAAGAATTAGTAATTTCCTATTATGGCAGTTAGCATATAGTGAGTTGTATTTTGCAAAAGTACACTGGCCTGCCTTTAATAACAAACAATTACTAAAAGCACTAAATGATTTTCAGAATAGAAATAGACGTTTCGGGGGACTCAAGGAGGATAAATAATGAAAACTAGATTAATTACTGGAATTGTATTGGCACTTGTATTTGTACCATTATTTATACTTGGTGGTATTTCATTAAATATTATGCTTCTTTTGTTAACATTGGGAGCGTCTTATGAACTATTTAAGATGTTTAATAGAGAAGTTGAACTAAATAAACTACATATGCTTGTTGAGATGGTTTTAGCAGGAGGATTGTATTTTATACTCTTATTTTTTACCTCAGTAAATGATATTGTAGATTGGATTATATTAGTTATTCTAACTCTAACAATAGCTCTTGGAATGATAATTGTATTCAGTGAAAACTTCAAAGTAAACAAAATGTTAAAACTATTGATACCAATCTTCTATCCTGCAATTGGATTTAGTGCTATATTTGCACTTAGAGAATTTCATCTCCAGGATATTGGATTTTTGTTTATGATTACGATTGTGACTGATATATTTGCATATATTGTTGGAATTAACTTTGGTAAACATAGATTAGCAGTAAAAATTAGTCCCAAAAAGAGTGTTGAAGGAAGTATTGGAGGAACATTCTTCGCTATTGTATTCACAATCATCTATGTCTATTTACTAAAAGTTGATACAATCGCAGGAATTGAATTAAATATATTGATTATTATTGGCCTAGTTTTTGTCCTTAGTGTTATTGGACAAATTGGTGATTTAGTTGCTAGTAAATTAAAACGATTATATGGGATCAAGGATTTTAGTAATCTATTTCCGGGTCACGGAGGAATAATGGATCGTTTTGACAGTGCAATTTACGCTGCAATGGTTTTAATACTAATCAGTAAGATAGTGGGTATATTATAATGGATTTATATCTTTTAGGTGCAACAGGCTCAATTGGGCTTCAAACTTTGGATATTGTTAGAAATAGTAATGGGAAATTTAAAGTAATCACAATTGCAGCAAATAGAAGTATTGATAAAGTTGTTGAGATTATTGAAGAATTTCAACCATCTTTTGTCAGTGTTGGTCTAAAAGAAGCAATGGAGAAACTTCAAATCAAATATCCAAATATCAAATTTGGTTATGGGAATGAAGGTCTTATAGAAGCCGCAATTTATGGCGACTTAGGAAATGATTTAGTCATTAATGCAGTTGTTGGTAGTGCAGGTCTTAGTCCAACAATACAAGCAATAAAAAAAGGTAGAAATATTGCATTAGCAAACAAAGAGACTCTTGTGATTGGTGGCGACTTAATTAAACCGTTATTGATTAAACATAATGTTACTCTAATACCGATTGATAGTGAGCACAGTGCAATCATGCAATGTTTAAAAAATGAAGAAAAGAAAACGGTTAAAAATTTAATTATCACTGCAAGTGGAGGTAGTTTTAGAGATAAAACGCGTAATGAATTAAAAAGTGTAACTGTTAATGATGCGTTAAACCATCCGAACTGGGATATGGGTGCTAAAATTACTGTAGATAGTGCAACAATGATGAACAAAGGATTGGAAGTAATTGAAGCTCATCATTTATTTAATGTAGGTTACGATCAAATCAAGACAATTATGCATAAAGAGAGTATAATACATTCTATGGTTGAGTTTAATGATACAAGTATTATCGCTCATCTAGGATATCCTGATATGAGAGTGCCAATTAGTTATGCCCTCAATTATC
>JBFFKS010000095.1:0-5930 GCA_041555275.1 Xianfuyuplasma sp.
AGTGCCGTGGATTTATCCACAGAAGGTGTGTATACAGTTACCCTGACTGTAACTGATTCATCAGGTAATGAATCAACTGAAACACTTACAATTACTATATCTGATGTACAGATTGATCATGAAGAACTTTGTAACCTAGATATTGAATCTATCGAAATCCCAGAGGATATTGGGGTAGTTGATACAATGACAACAATTAGTTTACCTAAATTTGGTAGCAATGGTTCATTCTACACATGGAGTACTAGTCATCCAGTGATTATAACTCCTGGTGGTTTTGTTCAAAATCCTCCAGTTGGTAGTCCATCTGTAGATGTTACTTTGACAGTAACATGTATGAATAGTACCTACTCTAAAGAAGAAGATTTTGTCGTAGCTGTAGCACCAAATCAAGAAGTTAATGTTACATCATCTACTAAGATTCCATTTGAAAATAGAACAGATCAATATACAGCTGTAGATGTTGATGAAGTTGAAGTATTCTTTGTTGATAACGGTTCTGTTCCTTATATGGATATTCAAACCTATATCAATATGATGGATGGAGTATTATACAGTGATGCACTACATATTACTCATATCGGAGACGATAAATTAGAAATCAGTTATAATCCATTACTAAAGAATTTCTATTTATTCTATCCAACTCCTGGTACCGCACCATTTGATGAGGAATTTACTGCATTGTTTGATTTTACAGCAAATACTGTCACATTTAGTAGTTACATGTTCTTCTCGAAACTATCTACAATGAGAAATCCTGTAGAAAGTCTAGGAATAGAAGTTACTGGTGTTGATCTTCTCAACGTTGGTGATGAGTTTGTATTGCCATTGGGGGATTATAACTTCGATATTTTAATTCACAATGATGGTACAAAGGATAATTATGTAGTTCCTTATCATGTTTTAGATTTACTATTTACAACTAGTGTATTTTATAATAACTACTATACTCCTGAAGGAATAAAAGGTGAGGCAGTTAAAAGGGACTTTGATAAAGTACAACTAATTACTAGTGCTAAAAATGGGGAAAGTATTCCATATGATATTCGTACCTCTTCTTATAATCTTTTAATGTTATCACTCGATTATTTCTCAACATTAAAAGAAGAAAAAGAAATAGATTCATTCAAAGAACATTATGCTTTAAGTGCACAAACAATTATTGGTTCTGATAATTCCTCGTATTATACGAAACTAGGAAACTTTGTTAGACAGTTGGATAATTTAAAAGTAGTGCCATTTATGCAAGGATACTATCATAGTGATCCAGAATCAAATCTTTATATCACTGCTAGCAAAGGTCCAATCGTAAGGGGGTATGAGGATGATTATGATGCATACCTACAAGCATTAATTGAAAAATATGGACCAATTGCTGATCTCGATGACCTACCAGATGTACGTTATTTAGATGATAATAAAACAGCAATCTTCTACTTCTTTATATTTGATAGAGATATGTCTGATACATTTAAAGCAAGACTAGATGCTTTACCTGCTAACATAGAAAATGTTGTTATCGATTTAACACTCAATACTGGTGGAAGTGTTGGCGCTATGTTTAGAATGTTTGGATATATGACAGATCAACCATTGATGTTGCATATGGGTAATCTACCAAATAATGCGAAAATCTCATATACAATTGAAAATACACTTGAAACATATGATTACAATTGGTACATCTCAACATCAAATGTTTCCACAAACTCAGCAAATGCTTTTGCAGCAACCGCTAAAGCACACGGTGTCGCAACGATAATAGGTATTCAAGCGTTTGGTTCATCTTCAATTTATGATTTTGTATCATTACCATGTGGTTTCGCATATACAATTCCAGCATATAATACGTTTTATGCAAAGGTAGATGATGATCAAGGTGGTTATACTTTTGAATCACTTGAGCACGGTGTTGCACCTGATTATATAATTGAGTCACTTCTAGATGATCAAGAAATCATAGATGTAATAAATGAACATCAAGGCAACAATTAGTAGGTAGCTTATAAAAAAAGTCGCGAATTAAGCGACTTTTTGTTTATTATTTCAATTCCTTAATATCATTATTTCTAGGAATATACTTATTAGTAAAGGTTTTAATACTTGTAATCAGAAACAAATTGGTTTTTACCTTTTTCTTTCGCTTGATACATCAAATCATCAGCTCTATCTATAATACTATTTGAATCATCTTCATTGTTGCTCTTTGTCAAACCAATACTTATTGTTACATGTACCTTATTTCGATACTCTATACCTGCTACATTAACAAGTAATCTATTGGCAACTTTTACTGCGTCCTCATAGGTCGAATTGGTAACAATTACAACCAATTCTTCCCCACCGTATCTAGCAACAATATCATGTGTTCTAATTGTTTTACTAATCATTTTAGATACTCTTCTTAGTACTTCATCACCATAGAGGTGTCCATATGTATCATTAACAACTTTAAAATCATCTAAATCAATCATCATTAAATAAAAGTGATTGTTTATGTTCTCTAATTCAAGTTCTAATCGGTCTATAAAATACCCACGATTATAAATTTCAGTTAGTTGATCTCTAATTGATAATTCTTCTAATAATTCATTTTGTTTTATAACATTTTTTGCTAAATCCAGAACACGTTCTTTTTCTGTTTGATATCCTCTAAAGGTTGTATTTGCGATTAATGCCAGAGTAATTGAGATTGATGCTACGGCAATAAGAATATCAATTAACCTTGTAAGACTATCCGTATAAGGTGTAATCAAATCAGGATTTAAATGTCCAAATACCATGATTGAGGGATATATTATTAGAAAGGCTGACGTAATAATAATTAGTTGTTTCCCACGTAAGTAAAAAGCATAGTAACAAACAAGCATAATAAAATAAAATGGTGCAGCACCTTCATTTCCCCCATTTGTAAAATAGAGAAATGGGAAATAAAATAACCCTACTATTAATAATGTAACTATGGTAGCGTCTAATAGTCTTTTCTTAAATATTACAGGCAATGACAAACACGCTAACATCATAATTATATTAGGTATATTCATCCAAAAAGGAGCACCAAAGATAAACGTTGTAATGACCGCTAAAGTCGAAAGAATTAATCCCGTCAGTAGAAATATCACACTCAATCTATTTTCTAAACTTAAGTGTTTGAAGTTTAGTAAGGGATATTCATAAAAAAAATTCTTGTATATTTTCCTCATATAAAATCACCAGTACAATTATACCATTTGACAAAAGAAAAACCTAATCATCGTAATGACTAGGTTTAGTAAGTTCAATTTATGAATAATAATTAAACTCTCTTTTTATCAAGTTTATATGCTGCAAATTCAATAATGATACCATAAACTGCACCTGCAATAAAACCTGTAAAATCAAGAAATTCTGTTGAACTGTAAAAAGCAAATGAAACCAATAATCCAATTAATAGTCCTCTTATTAACCTTACCATCAATGGATGATCTAATGTAATTAATCCCAAAACAAATCCTAGTAATAATCGATTAAACCAAAACGAAAAAACATAAAGGTTACTCAATGTCCCACCATATCTTAAATTTGCCCCTATAACACAAAACACCCCTAATACTGCTCCTGAAACTAATGTTATAATCATTCTTCTGTTAAACATATATCTTCCCCCCTACTTTCATATTAATCTATCCAGTTCTTAATAGCAAATTTTTACAATTAGTTAGTATTAATTATAAATACCATGATATAATAAGGTTATCCAATGTAGGGAAAAAACAGTCCCGCTTTGAGGACTGTTTTTTTAAATTAGGAGGGAAATATGAAGAAATTACTACTGGTTTCATTATTCACATTAATATTGTTTTTAAGTAGTTGTACGCCTAAAGAATATCTTATAAGTTACGACACAAATGGCGGTTCTCTTATTGAGGAATATACTTATATCGAAGATGAGGAATATACCGTTCCTAATGACCCAATCAAAGTAGGGTATGAATTTTTAGGATGGTTTACTGATTCTGAATTAACAGAAAGTTTTAATATTGAAAATGAAATAGAGACAGACTTAATATTATATGCCAAATGGGGTATTTATGTGTTTGATGTTACATACATCTTAAACAATGGTGAGGAAGACAGAGTCCTCCCCACTGAATATGGTTCAATTGCAACTATCCTAATGGATGTTGAAAGAGAAGGATATGATTTTGAAGGATGGTACACAGACCCTGAATTTACAAATCCATATAATTTTTATACTAATATTGGCGTTACAGAAGATCAAACAATATATGCTAATTGGATTATTAATAGTTATAATGTTTCATTTTATATTAATGACTATCTTGTATTCCCAATGTCTGTAGTGGATTTCGGATCAACAATCGAGATTCCTGAACTTCCAGTACTAAATGGATATCAATTTAAAGGATGGTATACAGATGAGGAATTTACAGAATTATATGACTTTGATACTAATGTAAATAGTTCTACTGTTTTATACGGGAAATTCGAGATTGAAGTCTTTACCATTTCATTTGAAACATTTGGTGGAACAGTCATCGAACCTATCGATGTTGAATTTGGTAGCACTATTCCTATTCCTGACGTTCCAATAAAAGAAGGATATAATTTTAGAGGATGGTATTTGGATGCAATGTTTCTTAATCCTGCTGGATTAAGTCCTGTAGTAGTTGGTAATCAAACACTCTACGCTAAATGGATTGATGAAAATGAAATTACATTGAGAGTAGTATTTGTTCCATCTAGACCTGCATCTGAAATATTAAATATTACCGGTCCACTTGAGCAATTATTGATCGATGCTTTAGTACTTAGTGGTTATACTATTAGTACTGTTGATATATCGGTAAGTTCTAGTTATGAAGCTGCTGCTGAATCAATAATTTCTGGACAAGCAGATATCGTATTTTTACCAGCCGGAATATATGTTGAGGCAAAGGATGCTGTAGATTCTAATGTTGATGTGTTACTAAGCTCTGCACGTCTTGCTTTGAACAAAGACTACATAGATGCTTCCCTATGGAACGACGGTACACCAACTGTGTCTTCACAAGATGTCTACCACTCATATTATAGAGGATTAATCGTAGCTGGCCCTTCTGCTGCAGGTAAAGCACTGGCTGACAAAGTAAACGCAGGAACTACTCTTGTTTGGGAAGATGTAAAGGACTTAAACTGGTGTGTACGAAATGAAACATCAAGCTCTGGTTATGTTTATCCTAATCTATGGCTATATGAAACATTCGGTAAAACATTTGCTGATATGACAAGTGTAACTCAATCTTCTGGATATGGACATTCTATAGAAATGTTAGCTTCTGAAGTTTGTGATGTTGCAACAATATATGCAGATGCAAGAATGCATAATGAAGATCAATGGCAAACTAATTTTTCTAGAACAGAAGACATTTGGACTGAAGTTGAGGTAATTGCAGTAACTCATAAAATTATGAATGATGTGATTGCTGTAAACACAAATAATTTGACACCAGAATTAATCAGTTCGCTTAAACAAGCATTCTTAGACATTATTGCAACCCCAGAAGGACAAGACGTTTTTTCAGTTTATAGTATTCAAAACTTTGTTGAAGTAGAAGATTCTGATTATGATGGCGTTAGAGCTGCAACCCTTCTAGCAAATAATTAATAGTAGTAGAATAAATAGTCTATGTATAGGAGATATCGATGAAAAAAATAATACCTTTAATGCTTTTTCTAATTATGTTATCAAGTTGTAACGAAGTTCCTGAGGAAATTGTAGAGGAAATTCTTGATACTACTCCACCAGTTATATCAATTGTTGGTGATGAAGAAGTATTCATTGAAGTAACGAACCCCATAGTTACAGGTGAAGTAGTATTTACTGAACTATTTGTAGATGGAGCAGCTGTAACTGATAATATTGACGAAAATCCAACTCTAATAAC
>JBFFKS010000096.1:0-5854 GCA_041555275.1 Xianfuyuplasma sp.
GATAAATAAGTATATCGAACTATTGAACACCCTTTCTATCCAAATTAGTGATCAACAAAAACAACAATTTGACACATACTATAAAATGTTGATTGATTGGAATGATAAGATTAATTTAACATCCATCACAGAGGAAACAGAGGTGTACATCAAACACTTCTTTGATAGTATCTGCCTTGTAAAAGCAGTACAATTTAAAAAACAAACATTATTAGATGTAGGTAGTGGAGCAGGTTTTCCAAGTATTCCTCTAAAAATTATCTTTCCTGAATTACAGGTGACAATTATCGATGCACTTAATAAACGCATTAAATTTCTTACCGAATTAAAAACTTCTTTAGGTATTGACATAAAACTTATTCACGGAAGAGCAGAAGAATTTAAGGATAAAAACCATTTTGATATCGTTACAGCGAGAGCTGTTGCAAATTTACAAATACTATCAGAACTTTGTATTCCATTTGTAAAGATTAATGGATACTTTATCGCAATGAAAGGTCCATCATATAAACAAGAATTGGAAAAAAGTAACCATGCAATCAAACTTCTTGGTGGAGAATTAGAGCAAGTAATAGAATATCAGATTCAAGATCAAGATAGATCCATTATTAAAATCAAAAAAATAGAAAATACGAAAAACAAATATCCAAGAATTTATGGAAAGATAAAAGCGAAACCATTATAGGGGTGGTTCTATGCGTCAAGATACAAATAAATATCAATACGGGCAGCTAGAAACGTATAAAGAATCTCTTGAGCTAAAGCACATCAAAACAAAGACATTGATAATTAATCTAGTGCTTTTTGTTTTTGCTTTTGTTGTGGGATATTTTTTAATTAAATTAGAGATTAAAACAACCCACATGGCGGGTATTTTAACCTTGTTTGGTGTTTTATTTGTTGCGAATTTATCACTATACTCATATAGTCATGATTTATTTAATAACCTTAAGTTGGCGATGTATTTTAATTCGATTCTAGTTTTTGTCATTGCTGTATCATTGATTCTGATTTTTCAAACACCTAGTATATTTACAATATTATTTTTAGCTTATGCGGTTACAGCAATATACCAAGATTATAAAGTTATGATATTAAGTAATTTTACATTATTTTTGACAGGTTCGTTGTTGGTTGTAAGGTTTACAGACATCTTCTCTATTCCAGGAAGTACAGCTTCTCAAAACGTACTAATCCTTATCTTTCTAATCGTATTTGTTTTACTATTAACACTTTCTTCATATATTTTAATAAAACGTAAATCATTCTTCTATAATCAACTGGCACAAATTAAAGAATCAGAAGTTAGAAATATGGACTTACTTATGGAAGTAGAAAATATCCATATGAAGAAAAAATTTAATAGCACAAACTATTACAAATCTCTTGAGTTGTTCTCAAAAGAATTATCTCGAAAGATAGGTATTGAGAATATTTTCTCACGAAAAATAAAATTATTAAAAGATTTAAAAAAATATAACCTTAGTGAAATCAATGAAAGATATCCTGATTATTCAATTGAAGAAATCAAAGAGTTAAAGAACTTAGAATTATCAGTGAATAAAAAGATGCGAAATATCGGAATTAAATCAAGTAAATCAATTGGTATTGAAGTAACAAGAAAAGAAATATTTAGTGAATCACAATTTAAATCATTTAAACATTTTGATGATGAAATGTACGTTAAAATCATTTCATTTGTTGTATTCTATTGTTTACTAAAAATTGATAAACCATACCTAAAAGAATTAAGTGAAGATAAAGTAAAAGATATTTTCCTAAACTCAGAATATTATTATAAGGTAGATCGCGACGTCTTAAATATTTACCTTGAAAACAATAAAGTATTCGATACGATTGTTAATGACTTACTAAAGGACAACTTGAACTATGCGAGCCATACTTAATCGTATATTAAACAGTGAGTTTCTCACATTTAACGAAGTATTGAGATTGAAAGTCGCGATCGTGACAATCTTCGTTATTACTTTCCTTGGACTTAGTATGACAACATCTACATTGAACACATTTACACTAGATATTAACATCATTGTTCCATCCTTTATAGCATTAGCAATCTTATTAACAATTCTTCTAACAATTGTTAATTTAAGTAGAATTGCGATGCATTTCTCAATCTATACAATCATCGGAATTACCGGATTTATCGTAATAGGATCTCATGATTTCTTTGGGTTTATAATGTTCTTTGTAACTTTAACAGTAATCATTTTCTATCAAGATATTCTAACATATCTACTATATGGTGGGGCCGTAACAGTAGCTGGAACCTATTATATTTTATATTACGGAAGTAGTTTAATTGGAACAAACTCAATAGATCCACAAGTATCGCAAATGACTTATATCATTGTATTAATAGGATTTTATATTATCTTCCTCATTCAGTTTGTTGTCTCTGATAACATATATGAGAAGATGAATAATGAGTGGGTACGAATGAATAAAACACTTGCGAAATATCAAGATTTCACATTACACCACTTACTAGAAATGGTTGAAAAAAATGGAGTAGAACCTCTTTATAGAAATGTAAAATTCCAACAAACAGTAAGTGAGTTAAGTGTATTTATTAATGAATTTTTCGAAGAAGAAGGAAATAACATCGCTGAATATGTTGAGTATTATTTCTTCCTACATGATCAAGATGTTGAAAGCATTATTGATAATAAAGATATGAAAATTGAAACACGTAAATATGCATCACAATTCCAAAAATACTTGATGAACAAACGAAGCGAATTAATTTCAATGTTGTTTGATTTTGCGACACTACTAAAAGGAGACGACGAATACACAACAGATAGATATTCTTACGATCTGGATAAATTATTCTCAGACCGAATTGATAAATTCCTTTCATTAGCAGTTCTATATAAGTATCTACGAACAGAAGTAACCCAACAAGATAAATGGGGAAATGTAAACATCATCTTAACACATAGTGAAATAAGAGAGATGTTCATCTCGAAAGAATTTAGAGAGTTTATATCCTATGAACAAGTGAATTTCTTCCTTGATAATGAGGAGTTATTCGAACAATTTTTATAAATCGTTATCCACAAGTTTCTGTGGATAACTTTTATAGTAGGTCTATAGGAATGAAATTGTCATTATGGTAAAATATGGTTGTTCTCATCAATTACAATAAAAGTTTAGAGGTGGAAGTAAATGGGTAAAATTTTAGCCATTAGTAACCAAAAAGGTGGAGTTGGAAAAACAACTACCAGTGTTAATTTAGCAAGTTCCTTATCATATTTAGGAAAAAAAGTGCTTTTGGTCGATGTGGATCATCAAGCAAATGCAACAACATACATGGGAATAAACCGTGCCAATTTAGTATACACAGTAGCCGATATATTTAATGAAACAACGAATATCCGCAATATCATAAAAAAAGTTGAAAGCGTTGATGTTGATATTCTACCTGCTCGATATGAGTTAGGTAATATCGAAAGTAATCTTGTATCTCATGATAATAAAGATTTTATCTTATCAAATGCCCTAGAAGAAATTCGTGATGAGTATGATTTTATTATTATTGATTGTCCTCCATCACTCGGGATTGTAACAATTAATGCATTAACAGCATCTGATAGCGTGTTGATTCCAGTTCAATGTGAATTCTTAGCACTTGATGGATTAACACAATTATTGAATACCATTAGATTGATACAAAACAAACAAAAATTTAACAAGAAAACCTTAACCATAGAAGGTGTTTTATTAACAATGCTCGATACAAGAAGTAATATTGGATATGAAGTAATTAATGAAGTAAGAACATACTTTAAAGAAAAAGTATTTAAAACAATAATTCCAAGAAATGTTAAATGTTCTGTAGCTCCAAGTCATGGATTACCAGTGACAGAGTACTCTCCTCGCTCTAAGGGCTCAATTAGTTACCAAAATCTAGCGAGAGAAATGGTTGAGCTAAGTGAAGGATACTAATCTTAAATTAGGAAGAACATTTAAAGATTTGATTGAGGAGAATAGAACTGAATTTAAAGATAATGAAGAAGTTTTAGATATACCAATTGATTCAATAAAACCTAATCCAGAACAACCAAGAACAATTTTTGATGAGAAAAGTCTTATTGAACTATCAGAATCTATTAAGGAACACGGCGTATTTCAGCCAGTTATATTAAAACCAGCTGGACAAGGATATGTTTTGGTTGCAGGTGAACGAAGAGTAAAGGCTGCAAAAATGGCGGGGATGATTACAGTACCTTCCATAATTCGTGATTATAATTCAATTTATTTATCAGAATTGGCAATCCTTGAAAACCTACAACGTGAAGATTTAACACCAATTGAAGAGGCAATTGCGTTTCAAAAAGCAGTATTCAATTTAAAATTAACCCATGATGAATTAGGGAAAAAAATCGGTAAAAGTCGTACTTATGTAACCAATATTATTGGGTTACTTAATCTCCCTGCAGCAGTTATTAACGATGTTAATTTAGGTATTGTATCAATGGGACATGCAAGAGCGTTAAGTAAATTGAAAGATCAGAAACTTTGTTTGAAGTTACACGATCGTATCATCAAAGAAAATTTAACAGTAAGAGATATTGAAGGAATCATTAGAAATTTAGCAAAACATAACCATAAATATATAATCCCTAACGATTTATTAGACAGAACACAATCTAGATTAGATAAAGTACTTGATAATGAAGTGAAGTACAGATTAAAGAAAAACCAACTTGTATTTACTTTTGAAAGTCCAGATGAACTAGAGAAAGTTATTGAGATTATAATTGGAGGAAAGAATAAATGACAGGATTAACAGAGTTTCTTAATGATATATTTACGAATACTGTAGGTTTAGATGTAACTCTTTCATCAATTATTGTTATTGCGATTACAATAGTATTTTGGATTCTTGTTGCAGTTTTAATCAATAGAGTATCAAAAAGAGTTATATATAAGGTGATGAGAGTTAAGAAAAAAGGAGCTCGTGCATTAACAATTGCGAAACTTCTTCGAAGTGTCGTTAGATATTTAATATGGTTTATTGTAGCGATGTTAATACTATCTACACTCAGCATTGATTTAACTCCATTCATTGCTTCTGCAGGAGTTGTTGGATTTGCTCTTGGATTTGGTGCTCAATCTATCGTTAAGGATTTTATGAGTGGGTTCTTTATTATCTTTGATGGCCAATTTGAAGTTGGTGAGATTGTAGAAATAGATGGATTTAAAGGTACTGTTCTGACAATCAGCCTTAGAACAACAATTATTGAAAATTGGAAAGGCGAACGTAAAATTGTTAATAATGGTGATATTCGTAGTCTAGTAAACTTCTCTAGAAACAATAGTATTGCAATTATAGATTTTGGAGTCGCATATGAAACTGATTTATTACATTTAACAGAAATCATGCCACCATTTTTAGAAGAAATTAAATCGAAATATGAAAATATAACAGAGATGCCAAGTTTCTTAGGTGTTACTGAACTTGCTAATTCAAGTATCAATATGAGGATAATTGCAAAAACTTTTGCGATGAAACATTTCCAAGTAGAGCGAGACATTCGTCGAGATTTAGTCATATATTTTGCAGAAAATGATATTACAATACCATTCCCACAAGTGGTTGTTCATAATGCGAAAGATTGAAGTTGGTGACGTTTTAGTACTAAGAAAAGGACATCCTTGTGGAAAAAACCTTTGGGAAGTACAACGAACTGGTGCAGATGTAAAATTAAGATGTATGGGTTGTGATCGTGTCATAATGATTGACAGGCCAACATTAGCTAAAAGAATAAAAAAAGTTGTTAATCCAGAGGATTAGCAACTTTTTTAAGCTTAAAGGTAAATGTAA